>NZ_VPDL01000013.1:0-85705 GCF_013417705.1 Acinetobacter sp. YH12235
TGTGCTGGCGACCATAGCAAGAGTGAACCACCTGATCCCTTCCCGAACTCAGAAGTGAAACCTCTTAGCGCTGATGGTAGTGTGGGGTCTCCCATGTGAGAGTAAGTCATCGCCAGCTCATTATTCCTAAAGCCCTCTGCTCACGCAGGGGGCTTTTTTTATGCGTGGGGTTTCATGCTTACAACTTTTTCTATTGATATTTTCTGATCTAAAAAATGAGTTAAAGAGTAACAAGGTGCAGCCAAAACTTCAGAGCTATTAGCTGCACCATATTGTTTGAAGTAATTAAATTTTATCTATCAATACTTCTTTAATATATTTAAGAATTGTCAATTACTTCCTGTTGATCAAGCTGACGACGAGCATGTTTAAATGCTGTTCTCAGCCCTTCTTCTAAAGTCGGATGATAGTAAGGCTTTGCCAAAATCTGATGAATATCTTGTTCTGCATCAATCATCCAGGCTAGTATGTGTGCTAGATGTTCGGCTTGAGGGCAGAATAATTCAGCACCTAATAATTTTCCTGACATTTTATTTATATATACTTCAGCCCCACCTTTATTTTCTGAAAGAATTAACGCGCGTCCCTGTCTTTCATAAGATACAAAGCCTCTAATATATTCCGTATTTTTCTCTTCTAGCTGTTTGAAACTTTGTCCAATAATCGCCATTTCTGGTTGGCTAAATACGATTGCCAAAGGAGTTAGGGCAGAAATAGGCTGAACATCTGGAAAATTTAAGCAGTTCTGGACCACTTCTTTACCATTATGGGCAGCTTCATGTTGAATTGGGACATCAGGGGCTGCATCGCCAACAATAAAAATAGGCAAGTTTTCTAATTGCTTGGTTTTTTTATTAATAGGTAGCTTTTTAACATCTTGGAATTCAGGATTAATTTTTTCCAAACCTAATCGATCTAAATTAGAACTACGTCCAGTAGCTGAGAGTACATAATCTACTTCAAGACTTTGTTTTTGATCATTCTCTATATAGTCAATTTTTACCTGATCAGTAAGGAGTTTGACTTGATTAGGTAAAGTTTTAAATTTGATATCCAGCTCGTTATTTAATTGCTCTCTAACCAAAGCTTGTAGAGTTGGACTGGTGAGTGCACCTATTTTCTGACTACGAGCAAACATAGTAGTACGTACCCCTAAACGTTGCATGGCTTGAGCCAATTCAATTGCAATAACGCCACTACCAATCACTGCTAAGGATTTAGGTAGCTGTGTAAGTTCAAAGATTTCATCAGATGTCAGGAGTTTATCGCCTAGTTCATCTTTTAAGGTAGCATCAAAATTTGGTCGAGAGCCTACTGCAATAATAAAACTTTTAGCTTGATAAGATTTTCCTTCTACTTGGACTGTTTGAGCATTGGTAAATTTTGCGTGCCCTGATACCTTATGAGTTGAATCCCATTGTTCTACTTCTTTTAAAGTGGCCCGAATATAATGATCACGAAGCTTATGCAGGCGATCCATAACGGTGGAGGTATTTATTACGGCATCATGCTGTAATCCGAGATTTTCTGCAGTTTTTATCTCATGCATACGGTTAGCAGAAGAAATCAGAAGCTTGCTCGGCATACAGCCTACACGAGCACATGTTGTATCCCATGAACCGGCATTAATAATTAAAATATTTTGGGTATATTTAATAGCTTCTTTATAAGCACTGATTCCTGCTGTGCCTGCGCCGATAATGATTAAGTCGTACATTTATTGCTCTTATCAAATTTATTTGATTGTTATAAGCTAGCATACAAAACATTTGGCTTACCTTTATTTACATAAAAGCTCAACTGTGGTTACATAACGCATAATTAAATAAAGATTGATAACAAACTCTGAAGATAGAGGGACTTGGGGATTTAAATGATTAGTAAACAATTAAGTATGAAGTTATCTGCTCTTACTTTTGCACTAATGTTGGCCGGCTGCGGCGGTGGTGGTAGTGACGGATATTATAATAGTGGATCAAATTCCGGTAATACTGGGGGAGGTTCAGATA
The DNA here is from genome assembly GCF_013417705.1 of Acinetobacter sp. YH12235. Taxonomy (NCBI): domain Bacteria; kingdom Pseudomonadati; phylum Pseudomonadota; class Gammaproteobacteria; order Moraxellales; family Moraxellaceae; genus Acinetobacter; species Acinetobacter sp. YH12235. Next base: position 2,010 of record NZ_VPDL01000013.1, read on the forward strand.
ATGGTATTGAAAATCCTGAAGTTTCTAAACTTAATATTAGTAATGTAGAAATCATTGATGAGAATGGCAAAATAACTACAGTAATTACAAGTGCTGGTGCTATTGCGCAAGTTAAAGTGACAGATGAAAATAAATCACCTTTAAGTGGTGTATTAGTTACTTTTTCAGGTGAAGGAATTGCATTTAGTACTAGCAATGCTTCTGTATTGACAGATATGAATGGTGTCGCTGTCATTGCAATTAAACCAGTTGATGATCAAATAACAGGTGCGTATAAAATTTCAGCTGCAGCTGAGATGAATGAAAATACTGCTCAATCCGCGGCAACAAACTTCACTATTGGTCAATTACAAACTAAGTTTGATAACGTTAAATTAGAAAGTACATCAATTGAAGCGGGTGGCTCAGTTAGATTAACTGCAAATACTGTTGATAAAAATACTGGTGTACTTTTAAACAATATTAAGGTTAACTTTGAAGCTGAATGTGGAACATTTAGCACGAATGAAATTTTTTCTAATCAAGGGATTGTTGAAACTATCTATACTGCTATTTCAAGCGGTGGTCAATTATGTACTGGTACTCAAAAATTAACACTTTTAGCAAACAATGGGGCTGTCACTACAACTCAAAATGTGAATATTAATGCGATTAAGGCAAACTCCATAGTTTATACTTCTGGAGAGTTAAAATTAGGCATTCTAAGTAGTGGATCAAGTTCATCTGGAAAAGTTGAATTTACAGTATATTCAAACAACATTCCTGCACGTAATCAGGATGTGAACGTTGAGCTAGTTTACGCACCAAATGATTTTTCATTTGTTTCTTTAAATAATAAAACAAGTAAAATAATTAAGTCTGATGATCAAGGGCGAGTTATTGTTGATGTATTCCCAGGAAGTATTCCTGGCCCTGTAGAAATTAAGGCGACTTTAGTAAGTGACTCACAGGTTACTGCATTATCTAAAGATGTTTCAGTAGCAACAGGCCGTGTAACACAAAATGGTTTTAGTCTTTCTGTAAGTAAAAATGCTTTACAGTGGAATGTAGATGGGGATAAAGCTACTATCACAGCTCGACTACGTGATCGTGTAGGAAATAAAGTACCAGATGGTACAGTCGTAAGTTTTAATACAGAGGGTGGTAGTATTACACCTAACTGTTCAACTGTAAATGGCGAATGTAGTGTGGAATTACAAACACAAGATCCACGTCCTGCTGACAATCGTGTAACAGTATTAGCGTATGTTGAAGGGGATAAATCTTATATCGATAAGAACTCAGATAATTTATATACAGCGGGTATTGATGAATTAACTAGTAATATTGGTGATTTTTTCCGTGATGATAATGAAAATAATATCTTTGAAAATGCGCTTGGTGAGTTTTTATATAAGAGAGGTGCCATCGGTAATACTTGTACACCAAGTAGTATCACACAGCCTAATATACAAGGTACTTGTAATCAGAATTTGCAAGCAGTAATACGTCAACAGTTGATATTTGCTTTCAGCTACGACACCCCTACTGTAGTAGATGAGAAAATTACAGATAGAGCTAAATTCAGTTTTAATGTTTTTGGTAATAATGCTCAATCAGTACCAATGCCAACAGGAACAGTAGTATCAGTGACTGCTGAAGATAATACTAAAGACAATGAAAAATCATGTACTGCAGAGTTATGGAGCGGAAATGCTACAGTGCCAAATGTATTTAATCTTTTAACTCCTAATAGCTTTAAAACAAGTTCTCAAGTTTATTATGAATATAAGCTTAAAGACTGTGATGAACGTGATAGTCTGATTTTAAGTATTACTGCACCAAATGGAAAAGTACGTAAAAAAGAATATATTCTTAATTAATAAAAAAACAGCGCTTCGGCGCTGTTTTTTTTGAGAACTTCTTTTTAAAAGTTAAACAGAAGTTCCCATACTGACACCCACAGTAGGCTTAAAATGCATTGAACTACAACCCATCAATGCAAGACTGCAACATATAACCAGTAAGAATTTATTCATAGGTCGAGCTCTGAAACTAAAAGGAGATGTTGACTAAAAGTACATTTCCCCCAAATACCTTAGTCATCCAGCAGGTCCATCTGTTTCGCCAGCTGATATAAATTATTAGAGCGATTTCCTGTACGGCAGAACATCAAGATCGGCTTTGGTAATTCGTTATAATGGTTAGCAAAGGTGCGCACATCAAGCTCGGTAATCTGGCCAGCAACTACTGGCTGGAAGACATAATCTAGACCTGCACTACGAGCAGCCTCCTCAATTTGTACGCTGGTTGGCTGTTCAGGGCCACCTTCCATATCCGGACGATTATTGATAATTGATTTAAAACCTTTTTCAACTACTTGAGAGATATGTTCAGGACCAATTTGGCCAGCAAAGCCTACATTTTCGCTCATGGTGTCACTCCATTATGTCATTTATCTTGATATGCTTTATGATAGCATTAAGCTGAAAACATGATGGCCTAGTTCTGAAAAATTTATAAACGATTACAACTATAAAATAACGCAATGGAGCGCGTATGTACGCCTATACAGTCGAACCACTGTATGTCAAAAACAGTCAGGAAGTGATTGCTGCGGATTTCTATCGTCCTCAACAGATTGACAAACCAGCTGTGATCCTGATGGCTCATGGCCTGGCTGCTTTACGTCATTTTAAACTGGTGCAATATGCCCAACGTTTTGCCAGTGCAGGTTATGCGGTGGTTCTGTTTGATTATCGCTATTGGGGAGGCAGTACCGGGCGTCCGCGTGAATTGGTGTCGATCGGTGCTCAGCTTGAAGACTGGCGTACCATGATCCAGCATTTGCAGGCACGTAAATCGATTGATGCCAAACGGATTGTGTTATGGGGAACGGCATTAAGTGGAGGGCATGTACTGACATTGGCCGCAGAACTAAAAAATATTCAGGCGGTAATGGTACAGGTACCCTTTGTTGATGGTGCAGAAAGTGCCAAACTTTATCCTTTGCAGCAATTGCCTAAAGCCCTGAAGATTTCTAGTCAGGATTATATGGGGGCAAAGGTAGGAATGGCGCCCAAGACCTTGCCGGTGGTTGATCGTCATGAACTCTGTTTTATGCCGACACAAGACAGTTATGAAGGATATCTATCCATTGTGAATCCAGATTATTACTGGAGTGGTCATATCCCAGCCCGGGTATTCTTTAAATTGATGCGATATCGTCCTATTCAGGAAGTCCGCAAAATCACTATTCCTGTCCTGTTTATCGCAGCACAACAAGACAGCCTGATTCCCATTGAAGCCAGTCGGGAAACCGCAACCAATATTGCACCATTTGTACAATATCATGAGTGGAATATGCGGCATTTTGATATTTATCATGGTGAATGGTTTGAAAAAGCAGTCTCGACCCAATTAGAATTCTTACATCAACATATTGGAGTGCGCTAGATGATCATTGTATGCCCGAATTGCCAGGCTAAAAATCGTGTGCCTGAAGAAAAATTAACGGCCGATCCAGCATGTGGTCAGTGTCATCAAGCTTTAGTTCCATTAGCGCCGATTGAGCTAAATGAACAGAACTTTAGTCAGTTTGTCACCCATAGTGATCTTCCCATCCTGATTGATCTATGGGCAGACTGGTGTGGTCCATGTAAAATGATGGCACCGCATTTTGCTGCTGTAGCAAAAGAAAATCCACAAGTGGTATTTGCTAAAATTGATACTGAAGCGAATCCGCGATTAAGTTCAGCATTTAATGTACGTAGTATTCCGACGCTGGTTTTGATGAATAAAACCAATGAAATTGCTAGAATAAGCGGTGCATTACGTTCAAGCGAACTACAAAAGTGGCTTGATCAGCAGTTAAATAATGCTCAATCCTAATTTAAAAAGCCTGGAGTTCAAGTGACAGATTCTCATATTAAACCAGAGGGAGTACTTTCCCTGCAGACGATTGCAATGCCTGCGGATACCAACTGGAGTGGAGATGTATTTGGTGGCTGGATTGTTTCACAAATGGACTTGGCGGGAGCAATTCATGCAGAGCGCTTTAGTAAAGGACGCTGTGCAACGATTTCGATTAACCAGATGACCTTCCTGGTTCCTGTGAAAGTCGGCGATGTCATTAGCTGCTATACCAAAATTCTAAAAGTCGGTAATACTTCAATCCAGATGCAAATCGAAGTATGGGACAGTCATGATAACTCACGTGCACCTGTACGCGTGACTGAAGGGGTATTTACCTTTGTCGCAGTGGATGTCAAAGGCAATAAACGTCCAATTCCGGATGAAGCAAAACAGAAATTTGCAGAATCTCAGCAGAACTCATAATTCATTAAATAAAAAATCCCAGATCAATAATCTGGGATTTTTTTGTCTGTATTGAAATTAGCCTGGCTTCAACTGGTTCTTGGCAATCCAAGCCCAGAGCATTTCACATTGAATCGGTGCTTCACCAGATTCATCGCTTACGATTACTTGTACCAGTGTTTCACCTTTTTCTGAACTTTGCATCAATTGCTGCTGTTCAGGAGTCAACGTAGCCACCGCAGTCATGGCACCTTTGGTTGGACGCTTAAAGTCCACTTTTAGGCTTTTAATCAGAACCACTGCGCTGTCAGGTACATTCATCGCAGTCACAAAACCGGTCGCTGTTTCTGCCAGCAGTGCCATGGCACAGGCATGAATCTGACCGATATGGTTCTGCATGACCTTATGATTGGCCATACTTACCACGACTTTGGAAGCACTGATTTCCTGATAGCGAATCTTGGCAGAGCCAACCATCGGAACTACTCGGCCAAAAGTCTTACTCAATAAAGCAGTACGCATACCTTGCGGTAATCTTGATGTCGCTTTGACCAGTTTGGTCAGTCGGTTGCTCTTTGCCATAATTCCATCTACAGACGTTGAAATATCTTAGTCTTTAAAGTTGTTAAACTGTAAAGGCAGACCGAATTGTTGTTCTTTCAGGAATGCCATCACTTGTTGCAAGGTATCGCGTTTTTTATCAGTCACACGAATCTTGTCACCCTGAATTGAAGATTGCACTTTAATACCACTTTCTTTAATGGCCTTATTAATTTTTTTCGCAGTATCAGAGTCAAGGCCATCTTTAAGCTTGATCACTTGAACTACATTTTTGCCTGAAGCGGTCATTTTTTGTGGATCTAGCGCCTGAATATCCACTTTACGCTTGAAGAAATGGTTTTCCAGCATGGTATACACTTGCTCACATTGGAAATCACTTTCTGTGCTAATTTTGATTTCCTTGTTTTTTTCATTTAGTTCAATAGAAACATCCTGTCCACGGAAATCGAAGCGGGTTGCAATCTCTTTTTGGGTATTTTGAACTGCATGATTTACTTCAAAAATTTCTAATTCAGAAACAATATCGAAAGAAGGCATAGTTTAGACCTTTACAAAGGGAAAGAATATCTGAGATGCTAGGGATGTTTTCTTCATTTGCCAAGTGTTGTTTACATCAAAGGAGTGCGCAATGATCCGTAAACAAGAAATTACAACATTTGAGTTCCCAGAAAATGCTGTAATCTGGGATGTACGAGATGCAAGTGCTTATGCTGAAGCACACGTGAAAGGGGCGGTCAATCAGCCCATTAACGATCTTTCAGCAGATAGCCTGACTCAGGTGTCAGCGGATCAACCGATTTACATTTTATGTGGTGGTGGGAGTAAAGCTCCACGTGCAGCTGAAAAGTTAGAGGGTTTTGACAGCACACGTGAATATGTCATTCTGATGGGTGGTACTCGTGCTGCTCGTGATGCAGGTATGCCACTGGAACAAGGTGCATAATTGACCTTGTGAAAAAAAGCGCCGTCAGGCGCTTTTTTGTTGTCTAGATTTCTTCAAAATCGTCCTTCTTTAAAGGAGGATTAACATTCTTTCTAAAAATCCCTCCCTTGCGGAACAGTATTCCTCACCCTTTATTAAAGGGAGGAGTTCTTTAATCTTGAGGCTTAAAATAAGGCTTCTTGGCTTTTACCTTCTTTTGAAAACGTGTCACGTCGAGTTTCTTTACCAAGTTCGAAGGTACTGGGCAAGCTTCTCCCAAAATTTGGGCAGCCAGAATTTCACTACACAATGGCGCAAACAGAAAGCCTTTAGAGCCGAGACCAGCAAAACTGTAAATCTCTTCATCTGCCTTCATTTTTCCGAGTAAAGGAAAATAATCTTGACTCTGTGCGCGTACTGCCGCTCGACCTTGCCAGGTTTCGGTAGATGGGAATAACTGTGCATATTCAGGAAAGACACTGTGGATAAGTTCATAATTATGCACATGATCTTCTATTAAGACTTCTGCATCATCCCGGCCTGGATAGAATGAAGCACCCAAAATCAGTTGTTCGGGATTGAGCTGCATACAGTAACCGCCGTAACTATAGGCTGTATCCTGATTCAATGGCTGATCTTGATTATTGACCCAGCTGACCTGTCCACGAATCGGTTTCAGGACTGGATAATGTTCAAAGAATTGCTGGGTATCACGTGCGGTACATACAACGATGTGATCAAACTTGCCTAAGGATTGCTGCTCTGCAAATAACTCAGGTTGTTCAGCAGCCTCAATATGACTAATTTTGGCTTGTTTATACTGAATAAGAGGATGCTGCAAAATTTCATCACGCAGTTGATGGGGTGAAACTGCGCCCGCTGCTAATAGTTTTAAAGCTGGAAATTCAGTTTGAATCTCTTGGTCTGCTGCACTTTGAGCAGCAAGAGTTTCTGCGGGATATTCATCTGCCAATCCTAAAAGCTGTTCAGGATTTTTTAAGGCAAGCTGGTTGACCTGAATTGAGCGAAAAGCTTTAAATTTCTGATAATGATTTAAGGCATGCTGCCAGGCCACCGTCATCAGATGTTCGGCACTTTGCTCAACTGGACACAGTTTAGGGTTAAGCAGGGCAAGGGGATTGCCGGAACCGCCTGAAAGAGGCGCTGACTGGTCGTAAATCGTGACTTGATGACCGCGTTGAGTGAATGCCCATGCCGTACTTAAACCTGCGATTCCAGCGCCAATCACAGCGATTTGACGAGGTCTGGTAAGACTCTCTAGATCTGGTTCAGTTTTTTTTTGAGTAATTTCCTGCTCTAAAGCCGTTTCACTGTCTTTATTTTCTTCAACAGGATTCCAGATCGCTTTCAGCATTTCACGTTTATGGCCAAATCCACGTGGACGGGAAATAGAGATGCCGTGCTGTTTTAAACCACGTTTTAAGACACCTGCAACGCTAAAAGAAGCAAAAGTCGTCCCAATCTCGGATAAACGCACGATATTATTTAAAACATTTTCTTCCCACATATCCGGATTACATGAAGGTGCGAAGCCATCCAGAAACCAGGCATTAACGGGTGCAGTTTTTTCAATGACAGGAAAGACATCATGTGCATCTCCCAGCCACAGGTCCAGACTGAAACGCTCTTCAGGAAAGCTGAGACGATGACAACCGGCAATCGGAATTGGATATTGGGAGATGAGTTGATCTGCTAGTGGTTTCAATTCTGGCCAGGCATTTAAGGCACGGACTAAATCTGCTCTAGAAAGCGGAAATTTTTCTACTGAAATGGCATGCAAATGACTCGGATTGTCCGGACGCACCTGTTGCCAGAGCTGCCATAACGCCAGAATATTTAAACCTGTACCAAAACCCGTTTCACCGACACAGAAATATGCAAAAGGTTTTAAATCGGCCAGGCGGGTACTAAGGTCATTACCATTTAAAAAGACATGCCGGGTTTCCAGCAATCCATTGTCTTTGGAAAAATACACATCACCAAATTGCTTGGACACAGGCACATCAATGCCATCCACCAATTGCCAATCCAGATCGGCAGTTTGAATTGCATGCGACAAAACGGGTACAACCTTAAAGATATTTGGACGGCTTATAGATTACCACTGACGGCGACGTTTGGTATAAACATAGCTCGCTATCAGAAAGCCAAGTAATACACCGACTGCCAAAGTTGCAGCGCCGTAGAGAAACATCTGGGCACTACGTTCACTTTGCAGGACCTGTACCTGAACCCCGAGATTGTCGTTCTTGAGCTGCAATTCCTGATTTTGTGACAGGGCTTCCAGATTGGCTTTTTCCAGTTGCTGTAGACGCGTTGCCTGATCTTTGACTAAAGCTTTGACTTTGGCATCTTGCTGGGCTTTCTGCTTGGCAATTTCTTCTGCGGTGAGCGGCTTTTTCTCAGTCGGCTGAACAGTCTGAGCAGTTGTTGCAACTGCTGGAATAATTCCAGCCTGCTGTGCAGAAGCGCCCTGAGCAGGTGCTTGTGTGGTAACAGCTTGGACAGGAGTAGCTGCTGGCTGTGTAGCCGGGGCAACTGGAGCAGAAACTTCAACAGCCCAGGCAGAAGGAATCATGAAACAAAAGCCAATGAAACTGGCGGTAACAGCGCGCATGAACCTTATCCTTTAGGAAATGCTTTATTAAATGGTTTCACATCAATATGCGCGTATACGCCTTCTTTCAGGAATGGCTCATCCTGTAACCATGCATCCAGTGCTTCACGACTGTCAAAATCAACGATGATGGTGCTGCCATAGAAACCGGCTTGAGGATTGGCTGGATCTTTAGGCATGGCACCTGCAACAATCAGACGGCCTTCAGCATCTAACTGTTCTAGACGTGCAAGATGTTGTGGACGAATCGCAAGGCGTTTTTCAACTGTACCTTCCCGGTCGGTACAGCTAACGACGAATAATGGCATGATGACTCTCTATCGTTTGTAGTTGGACTTATTCAGCTGTTCTAAAGTATTTGCGCAATACAATAAACTGAATAATGATAAAGGAAAACATCACGATCATGTCACCGAATGCAGTAAATTCGCCCCAATATTTTCCATCCATCCATAAATAGGCAAAGAATGTATGCAGAAATGACATGAGGGTAAACATACCCACCCAGGCATAGTTCAATTTAAGCCAGCCTTTGGCGCTCAAATTAAATACTGGGCCAAACAGACGCTGGATGAGTGGCTTCTTATCTTTGCTAAACCATGGCGATAACAGGAAGACACCTGCAAAGACCAGATTCAGTAATACAGCTTTAAGACGAATATAGAAATCGTCGCTGAGCATCAGGGTGATCCCACCGAAGATCACCGTCATAAACAGAACAATCCATTGCTGTTTGTCCAGGCGAAATTTCTGCATGACAAATAACGCACCATAGACCACCAGCATGGAAATGATCAGACCCGTAGTTGCAACGAGAATATTGTTATTGTCGACACCCCCCGCAGAACCGATCAATTGTAGAAGTTGATGGTCAGTGTCTTTTGGATCTACAGTTTTATATAAATAAAAGAAAATAATGAGTGGCACAAAGTCTAAAAGTGCTTTCATGTTAGAGTATCTAAATCTGATCAAATAAATGTCATAGTATAGAGATGCACGGCGTAGATTTACATACACATAGTAATATTTCTGATGGAACTTTGAGTCCTCAGCAATTGGTCGAAGCGGCTGCGGACAAACTTATCCATACTTTGGCCCTGACTGATCATGACACTATGGACGGTTTAGTGTTGGCTGAAGAAGCTGCCAAAAATCATGAGATTAAGATAATTTCTGGAGTCGAGATTTCTAGCCAGTGGTCACGTCCTGCGACCAAGAAAAATTATGGCGTACATATTGTGGCACTCAATGTTCAGAATCCTGAGCCGTTACAAAAAGCCCTCAATCAGCAGAAGATCATTCGTGCCGAACGCTCTAAACAGATCTGTGACCTTCTGGTTCCTTTAATTGGTCAGGATATTTATGCTGACGTGATTGCCAAAGTTGATAATATTCCTGATCGGGTTACCCGAACCCATATTGCCAAAACGCTGGTAGAAAAAGGCATTGTGACCCGCCCCCAACAGGCCTTTGATAAGTACATCAAGGAAGGTAAAAAGGCCTATGTCAAATTTGATGGTCTGGGTCTGGAAGAAACCATTCAGGTCATACATGACAGCGGTGGCTTTGCCGTGTTGGCGCATCCAACCCGTTATGATTTATCCGCGACTAATATTCGTTATCTGATCGAGATCTTCGCCAAGTTTGGTGGAGATGCGGTGGAGTTGCCGCCCGCTATTGATCCAAGTTCAACCCGTCAGATGGTTGACCGGATGATTGCAGAGCAAGGACTTAAAGTTTCAATTGGCAGTGATTTTCATGGTGACCATATGCCCTGGATTAAACTGGGGAATGTGCCGAGCTTAAAACCAGGGCAGGTCGGGATTTGGGAGAGTTTTTGTTAATTCTAAATCTTGATGAATGGATCAGTTTTAAGATCTTGGGCGAATTTATACATCAAATGCAGAATGAGGACATTAACAAGTAATAAGGCCCATTCAGAAGTGATTAAAGTCATGATGACGATATACAGCATGATGGAAGTCAGGACTAAATTTCGATAAAAGTTTGGATGTTTTTTTGAAATGAACAGATGATCAATCTTGAGATCAAGTTTGAACTTACGATAGGCAATCACATCAATGCGTGAGGATAAGGCGAGTTCCAATTGTTTAAAGTATTTTGCATGAGAATGAATGAGATAAGTTTTACCATAACCTGTGGTTAACTGTAAGTCATGACTTTCTGGACAGGTTCTCAAGGCTTCTATGTGTGTAATTCGGGATAAGTCGAGCATAAGCGCCGATGGGATTTTTTCTAATCTCCCTAGTCCTCTTTGTGCTCCAACTTCTGTGCCAATGAATATTGAAAAATCATTATTTTGGGAAATTTCAAATAACTGGATGATTACATGAGAGCGTGTCAAAAAATGTATATCGATCAGTTGCCCAATCATCGCATCACTTAATTTGACTTGAAGTGTAAAAAAAGGCGAAAGATTAAAAACCTGTTTTAAATCTATATTAAACCAGATGCCTTGATCATGATTGGGCAGTTGTAATAATAACTGTGGCTGTTTCACCTGCCACCATTTTGCACGAATAGTACGTTGAGCCAGAATAATTGCTTGTGAATGTTGGACTGCTTGCTCAGTCATATCTTTTTTGAGTTGAGGATCGATCAAATATTTTTGTATAAAAAAAGGAAACTTTAAATTTATTCCTCGATCCTGAAACAGAAAGAGGGGAACACATAGACTAAATAAAATATGGAAAACAGGCCTACGTTGAAGATCGAGAAAAAGTTCTGATTGGACTAATGAACTCACTATAAAAGCCAAGATGGCACAAAGTAAAAATAGTGCTAAAGCCAACCATGGTCGAACAATGGGTTGAGGCACCGCTTGTTGAATTTTTTGTTTTAATTTCATATTTTTTTGAATTTTTAGATAAAAATTAGAACCTCAAAATGCTAATTCTGAGGCATTTATTTATAAATTATAGCAAATTATTATCTTGTGCCTGAATCGGTGGCGGTGTCGGTTTGCCCAGAGTGCCTAACAGTTCGATTTCAATGGTACGAACCATGGAGTCCAGTGGCAAGTCATTGCTTTGAGTTCCGAAAGGTTCTTCAATCTCTGAGCTTAGTGCATCCAGTCCCAAAAAAGTATAGGCCAAAATACCGACCAGCAAAGGCGTAAACAGACCAAGCGTTGAGCCCAGACTAAAAGGTAAAATAAAACAGAAAAAATATACGGTACGGTTCAAGAGTACCGAATAGGCAAAAGGCAAAGGCGTCGTCGCAATCCGGTCACAACCTGTCTGCACAATACTGAGTTCCGCGACATGATTATTCATCTGCATATAAATGATGTCAGAGATTTCACCTTCTTTGAGAGCTTGCATTAGCTCCCACTGAATCAGACTCAAGGTATATTGCGGTGCATTGGCCTGTTGATAGAGCTGAGTAATCGCCTGCTGGCTCATCCCACTTGTTTCCACCAGTTCAGTCGGATTGGCTGTCTGATGGCGCAGACGGTCACGCAGTACGTTCGCGAAAACGATGACGTGCTGAATCACACGTTCACGACGGCCTTGAGACAACATCCGGCAGTCACGGTCAAAATGACGTGCATTGGCAATCAGAATACCCCAGAGTTTACGTGCTTCCCACCAGCGGTCATAACAAGCAGTATTTTTAAATCCGAGAAAGATAGACAGTACTACGCCGATGAGGGTAAAGCCGACGAGAGGGAGTTCTGGAAAATGAAAATAACCTACACGTGAAAAACCACCAATAATGGCTGAAATCAGCATGACCACGCCTAAAGGAGGTAAAACCTTAGGTAAAATCGTTCCTCGCCAGGAAAATAATAATTTAAAAACGTTCTGCTGGTCACGTACGATCATTTATTGGAATCATCACAATTTTTTTTCATGATCTTCTTGAGTTGTAGCTGCTTTGTCAAGTGCTATTCCCCCTTAGGCTTCAGGTTTGATGAGTTGCTGCTCAGCAAAGGAAAAACTGCCCTCCAGCGCGATGATGCAATGGTCAATTAAACGGATATCGACCAGTCGACATGCCTGTTGAATCTGGCGGGTCAGATACAGGTCAGCCTTAGAAGGAGTGGCTTGGCCCAAGGGATGATTATGCGCAATCACAATTGAAGTTGCCTGTTGGGTAATGGCATATCTGAGCAACTGATTAATCGAAATATCACATGCATTCACAGAGCCATAAAACAGCTTTTTAAATGCAATTTTCCTTAAACTGGCGTCCAGACACAGGACCGCGAATACTTCCTGATTTTCACTCAATAATTCGAAACGTAAATAATCCCGTAGTCTTTTTGAATTACTTAATTCTAAAGAATCCTGTTTAAGATGCTCGGCAATATAACGCCGTCCTAATTCTTTAACCGCCATCAGTTGGGTATATTTGCTAATGCCCATGCCATGAAACTGGCTAACTTCTTTTAAAGGTGCATCAAGTAAAGCAGTTAAATGGCCAAAATGTTGAATCAGTAGCCGGGCTAATTCTACGGCTGAATGCTGTTGTGAACCTGATCGGAGAAAAATGGCCAGCAGTTCTGCATCAGATAAACTTTCTGCCCCATATTGAATTAAACGTTCCCGCGGCCGTTCTAGTTCAGGCCAGTTTTTGATTGAAAATTGCATAGTTATTAGACTTATTTATTATGAATTATGAGTTTTCCCTGAAGCTGATCTCTTGGGAATGCAATTATTTAATGCTATTGTGAGCCCCACTGCAACAGAAAGGTAAGCTGTTCGTGAGCTTTGATCTAAGTGTAATTCCTCATAAAAATATCATTTTAGCAGTCACTGGCGGTATTGCTGCCTATAAAAGTGCCATTCTGGTTCGCCGTCTGAAAGATGCCGGGTTTAATGTGCGGGTTGTCATGACTCAAGGCGCACAGGCTTTCATTACCCCTTTGACCTTTCAAGCCTTGTCAGGCAATCCGGTACATACCGAGTTGCTGGATCCTGAAGCTGAAGCGGGCATGGGGCATATTGAGCTGGCACGTTGGGCTGATCTGTTATTGGTTGCGCCAGCCAGCTGCGACACGCTGGCAAAATTTGCAGCAGGCCTTGCAGATGATTTGCTGAGCACTTTGTATCTGGCAACCAATGCACCGGTCTGGGTCGCACCAGCCATGAACCAGCAGATGTGGGCTGCCAAAGCAACCCAGCGTAATCTTGCGACTTTGATTGAAGATGGCGTACATGTGATTATGCCGGATGCCGGTTCACAAGCTTGTGGTGATGTAGGCTTGGGCCGTATGCCGGAGCCGGAAGAGCTGGCACGTCAGGTCACAGAATATTTCCATAAAGCTCAGCGCGCGATTGCAGAAAAATTTGGCATGCTGGCGGGCAAGCAAGTCACGATTACAGCTGGTCCGACCCGTGAAGCGATTGACCCGGTACGTTATATTTCCAACCACAGTACCGGGAAAATGGGTTTTGCATTGGCAGCAGCCTGTTATGCAGCTGGAGCGAATGTCACCCTGATTGCTGGTCCGGTGAGCCTAGATACCCCAAATGGCGTCAAACGTAAAAATGTTTCTTCGGCAGTGCAAATGCTGAATGAAAGCATGCAAATGCTGGAGCAGGGTTGTGACATCTTCATTGCGACCGCTGCAGTAGCTGATTATCGTGTCGCACAGGTAGCCGAGCATAAAATCAAGAAAGCAGGCGATGAGCTGAATGTCGCTTTAATAAAGAATCCGGATATTGTGGCGACCATCGCACAGCAGGAAAAACGTCCATTTATGGTCGGCTTTGCTGCAGAAACCCGTAATATTGAAGAATATGCAGCGGGCAAACTGGTGGCGAAAAAACTGGATATGATTGCCTGTAATGATGTTTCGCGTGCGGATATCGGCTTTGCTTCTGATGAAAATGCCATGACGGTATTCTTTGCCGAACACTATCATCTGGATAAGCGTGATCTGGACAAAGCCTCTAAACAGGAAATTGCTCAGCAACTGGTTGAAGCGATCCATGATGCCTTGCACCATGATCCTGCTGCAGAAGATGATTTTTAAGTTTTAAATGACGATTAAAGCCCTGACTGGTTCAGGGCTTTTTTATAGGTTTTTTTACCATGAAGTTAAAAAGCCAGTACAACATAAAAATAAAAACGACTTTATAGACTAAGGATTTATTTATTCATTTATTTAAAAAAAAGTATAAAATGGATCACAGAATAATCCAAAGATGAAAAGTTTTACACATCTGTAAAGCAGTGAGAGAACACAAGGGGGCGGGATGAAAAAAATCATAATGATATTGATGATCGCCTGTCTGGCTGGATGCAGTTATTTTGTATCGATTGATGAACTGGCCAGAAATATTCAAGGACAAATGCAGCAAGAGTTTAATGCCAATCCGAATTATCAGCATTATCGTTTGACTGTGGTAAATGTAAAAATCCGCCATCGCAAAGGCAATGAGTTTGAAGCGGTTTCACATCTGAATTATCAGGGTAATGAATATCCCATTAACGTCAAAATTTCAAAGGTGAATGGTGGTTATAGCTGGGCCATTGAAGACGATGCTTTTGCCTTTATCGATGAAATCGAGATTGAGAAATATCGTCAGCAACTGGATCGTGAGCTGGAACAGCTGGCCTCATCACTCGATGATCTGGAACCTGTGAATGAACCTACCAGTATTGAGTTCGGGCCAGATGTCCGTCCAGTTACAGAACCTGTCCTGCAAGCGGCTTCCTATGATGAAGAACCGATTCCGGTCGGGAATATTACGGCCTATACCCACTAATTTTTATTTTAGGTCATAAAAAAGCACCGGATCTCGGTGCTTTTTGATTTTAAGGCTGAACTTGATGTTCACGCAGATAATCTTCAGTGCGCTGCATGGCTTCCTGAATATTCAATAATGCTGTTTCTACATCTTTTAGCGTTTTGGCATTGCCACCACTTAAAGCCTGACGCCATTTACGTGCACCTGGTAAGTTCTGAAATAAACCTAAAATATGACGGGTAATAATTGACAATGGTGCACCTTCAGCCATACGTTGGGCAATATAAGGCAGCATTTGTTGCATGATCTCAAAACGGTCCGGTGCTTCGAGATTCCATAGTTGACCCAGCTCAGCTAACAGGTACGGGTTGTGATAGGCTTCGCGGCCAATCATCACGCCATCGACATGCTTGAGATGTTCAAGCGTTTCTGCATAAGTTTTAATTCCGCCATTAATTTCAATGGTCAGTTTCGGACGGTCCTGCTTCAGACGGTAAACATCTTCATAGCGTAGTGGCGGGATTTCACGGTTTTCTTTAGGTGAAAGACCTTGGAGTAAAGCAATTCGGGCATGCACAATAAAGTTATCGCAACCGGTTTTGGCGACCGTATCCACAAAATGCAGCATTTCTTCATAAGAATGCATGTCATCAATACCAATGCGGTGTTTCACACTGACCGGAATATCCACGGCATTACGCATTGCATCAATACATTCTGCGACCAGATCAGGTTCAGCCATCAGGCAGGCACCAATTTTATTATTCTGTACCCGATCACTCGGACAGCCGACATTCAGGTTAACTTCATTGTAACCCCAGTCCTGAGCCATTTTAGTACAAGTTGCCAGATCTTGAGGGTTGGAACCGCCGAGCTGTAACACAATCGGATGTTCTTCTTGATTGAAGTCCAGATGGCGTTTGGCATCGCCATGAATGATGGCGCCCGTAGTCACCATTTCGGTATATAAAATGACATTTGGATTAAACAGGCGCGCAAAGAAACGATAATCTTTTGTCGTCCAGTCCATCATCGGCGCAACACTGATGCGAGGTTGAAGTTTGTTTTCAATGGTGCTGAGATCAGTCATTCAAAATCACGCCTTAAATGAAATGGAAGAGTAATAGCAGTACTAGAATAAGCAGGAATTGCTGGAAATCTGCTCAAAAAAGCAGTACTGCAAAAAGAGGGCGTAATACTAGCATAAAATTTGCATGACCAAAGGCTGAACTGCATGAGGAACGATAACTGTCATTCCAATAAAGATATTTAACAAGAGAAATTGTGGGAATTGAAAAAATAAACTCCCAGTCATTCTGCAATGCTATATTTTGAGATATTTAAGATTAAGATAAAGAAAACGAGATAAATAAGGAGAATAACGATGCTCATGTTGGAGGAGATTTATAAAAGCAAAAAACCTCAGCATTCAGACTATTTTAATTTACGGATTCAACGGGGACTTAGCTGGTTTAAAAAAGCATTAGAACTAGATCAGGAATTAGAGTTTAAGTTTATTAGCCTGTGGATCAGTTTTAATTCGATCTATGCACAAGAAACAGAGGTTCGTCAGGATCAACAAAGCCTGCATCAATTTCTGGAAACCCTCTGTCAAAAAGATGTGGAGCAAAAACTTCAGCATATTGTCTGGGAAAAATACAGCCAGCCAATTTCTACACTGCTGGATAGCCCTTATACCGATCAAGGTTTCTGGGATTATCGCCATCATAAAGTCAGTCTGGAAAGCTGTCGTGAAGCATTAGATCAGCAAAAACAGAAAATACAAAAAGCTGTTCAAGAGCGGAATTTAACTGAAATCTTATTGGTGATTTTTAACCGTCTTTCTACTTTATATCATCAGCTTATGCAGGGCGGTGCGACTTATCAGAGCTCATTTAATATAAAGCAGCTCCAAGACAGTTGCCGGGTTCTGGCCGGGTTGCTGCCCACTTTTATCTGCATTCTTTTGGAAAATGCAGCGACTTGGGATTCGGGTAAACCTTATTACCCAGTGGTACAAGTCAGCTAAATCGGTTTAAGCTTTTGCTCGATGTTGTTGCCATTGATCAATCAACGCAAACAGGGCGGCGCATAGTGCCAAGCCAAGTCCAAACAGACAGGTCATGCTCCAGCCACCATGATGCCAGGCATATACCCCCAGAGCTGAACCACAGGCACCACCAATAAAATACAGCGTCATGTAAATAGAGTTCAGTCGTGATTTGGCATCTGGGCGCAAGCGGAAAATCACGTTCTGATTACAGCTATGAGTAATCGCCAGACCTAAGTTAATCAGGGCATAACCCAGAATATAACTGAGCAGGGACACGCCACCAAAATATAAAAATAGCCAGCTTACTGCCAGAATTGAACAGCCAATCCAGGTCAGGATCTTGATATAACCACGATCCGCCCATTTGCCAATAACCTGAGTCGACAGCGCACCAAAAACACCAACTAGTGTTACTAGGCCCACTATCACATCAGAAAGATGAAAAGGTTTCTGGGTCAGCAGCAGGGCAATGGTTGAAAACAGCATACTCATGGCGGCAAAGGCACATGCACCAATCAGGGAGCGTAAGCCCAGTCGCGGTTCCTCACGCAGTAGCATACCCATCGATTTAAAAATTGCTGCATAGCTGATACGCATACGCGGCATGCTGGGTAATTGTCCTTTTAAATAAAAGCCCAAAACCAGCAGTGCCATACTGCTGAGCGCATAAATGGTTTTCCAGTGAAACAGGTCAGAAAGCAATCCGGCAATACTGGTCGACAATAAGATACCGACTAATAAGCCACTCATGAGAAAACCGACCACTTCTCCGGTTTTTTCAGGTCGGACAGCCATCGTAGCTAAAGGAATCAGAATCTGGGCAGCAACAGAAAATAGCCCGGCAATAATAGTCCCCACCCAGAGCATCGGCAGGTTGACTGCTGTGGCACAGATCAGCAAGCCTAATGCGGCACCAAACATCAAGAAAGGAATGAGTCTGGACTTATTCAGCATGTCTCCCAAAGGCACAATAAACAGCAGGCCCAAGGCATAAGACACCTGCGCAAAGGTCACGGTCAGCGCCACTTGGGATTCTGGTACCTGATAATATTGCTGAATTGAGGAGATAAGCGGTTGGCAATAATAGTTTGCACCTGCACATAAACCACATGCGATCGCCATCAGCCATAACAGAGATTTATTTTGACTGATATCGAGAGGAGGAGACATGGCAAGTACCTTAAGCTCAGGGAGAATTTTTATAAAGAACATCAAAGATGATGCAGAAGTTGCAGGCACTATAGGCGAAAACCCGTCAGGATAAAAGTAGAAAAATAGTGCAAAGTACTCAAACTCATACAAGAGAAATGCCACAAAAAAGTACTTTTCTGGATTGATAAGAGATGAAAATTCGCTAGAAATTTAACTTTTTCACTTAAGAAAATGTACGTGGAAGCGCTTTGTATTAAGTCATCTCATTTAAGACCAGGTGACAGAGATCCATCTGAATCAGTGATTGCCCAAAATTGGTGCAAAATGAAGAGTTCGTAAATCTAACAGTGGACTGAGTATTAATATAATAAATGTTGCAGAATATTTTTTTCACCTATTTCAGGCAAGTCTTAAGACTTGAGCTGAATAAGTCAAATAAGTGAATCCTAAATCAATTTTTTCATCATTAATTCATATTTTTTATGAGTGAAAAATGAAAAAGTTATAGGAAAACAGTATTTTTAGATCTTAAAAATGAATATTCCAAAGTAGATTAAATTTGTCAAAAAGGTCAAAAACAGAAAACTGCCCTAGAAAAGTGCCCTAATTTAGGCTTTATCAGTTCATTTGAAATAAAGATTTGCTGAGCAGGAAAAATGAAATATCTGTCAGAATGATCAATGTAACAAAATAAAACAAAAAGTAATCTAATAAAAAATAACCAGGAAAACAGTCATCGTTCAAGAGAATGAATATCGTTTATAAATTCAGCAAATCAAAATAATCAGGCTGAACTAATAAATGCTATATGACAGCATCATTTTTATGAATCGTCAGTTCAAAATATGGGTATTTATTAAATAAATAATAGGTAGTAATTTCTAGAAGTTTAATTAGAATCCAAAAATTCAACAAAAACACATCCTGAGGGGAAGCACCGTAAATCACGGTGTTTACTTAAGAAAAAATTAGCTTGAGGGACGCTCATGCAGATTGGAATTCCAGCCGAAACTGTCGTCGGTGAAAATCGCGTCGCTGCGACGCCTGAGACAGTAAAGAAATTGATCAGCGCTGGTCATAGTGTGGTGATCGAACGTGGAGCAGGTGTTAAAGCTGCCTACATCGACAGTGCCTATGAGCAAGTTGGTGCCAAAATTACGGATGATGCCTACACCGGTAGCCAGATAGTTTTGAAAGTTCGTGCACCGAAGGGTGAGGAAATTCAAAAGCTGTCAGCCAACACCACGGTTGTAGCGATGTTTGACCCATACCGCAATACCGAGCTTGACCAGTTCGCGGCACAGAATGTGTCTGCATTTGCTCTTGAGCTTTTGCCACGTACTCTATCACGTGCGCAAAACATGGACGTATTGTCTTCGCAAGCGAACCTTGCAGGTTATAAATCAGTGCTTTTAGCTGCTGCTGAATATCAGCGCATGTTCCCTATGCTGATGACAGCGGCAGGTACGGTAAAACCGGCTCGTGTCGTGATCATGGGTGTCGGGGTAGCAGGCCTTCAAGCAATTGCAACAGCGAAACGCCTGGGTGCAGTCGTAGAAGCAACTGACCTTCGTCCGACTGCCAAAGATCAGGTTGAGTCTTTGGGCGGTAAATGGCTAGACGTACCGATGTCTCCTGAAGAGCAGGCACGTGCTGATGAAGCAGCTAAAAACGGTTATGGCTGGATGCCAGGTGAACAGTACATCAAGGATCAGGCCGCGATTGTCGATAAAGCGGTATCGAATGCCGATATCGTGATTACCACTGCCTTGTTACCAGGTCGTGATGCACCACGCTTAATCCGTGCTGAAACTGTAGCCAAGATGAAACCAGGCTCAGTGATTCTGGATATGGCAGTGGAATCAGGCGGTAACGTTGAAGGTTCTAAGTGCGGCGAAACTGTTGTGACTGAAAATGGTGTGAAGATTCTGGGTGTTCCAAATATTCCATCAACGGTATCGACTGAAGCTTCAGCGCTATATGCACGTAACGTCTATAACTTTGTTGAAACACTTTTTGATGCAGACAAGAACTTTGTCCTGAATCAGGAAGATGAAATTCAAAAAGCCCTACTTGTCACTCACGGCGGCCAAGTGCTGTTAAAACGTGGTTAAGGAGCAGACTCATGGTTGAAACAATTACGATTTTCGTCCTGGCCATCTTCGTGGGTTACTACGTGGTTTGGGGGGTAACACCAGCACTACATACGCCATTGATGGCGGTGACCAATGCCTTGTCTTCGATCATTATCGTGGGCGCAATGATTCAGACTGTTGGTCTGCCAATGGTGGGCGTTGAAGGCAGCGTGGATTTCCAGACCATTAACGTGGTGAGTGTACTGGGGGCAATCGCAGTATTTCTGGCGAGCATTAATATTTTCGGTGGCTTTGCCGTGACTGCACGTATGCTGGAAATGTTCAAACCTAAGCAAAAGAAAAAAGAGGGTTAAACCATGGAATTTATTCGAGAGTATGCGGATTGGTTCTACCTGATTGGCGCCGTTCTTTTTATCTTAACGCTACGTGGTTTATCTGGTCCTAAAACTGCAATTGCAGGTAACCGCTACGGTATGATCGCCATGGCGATTGCTGTAGTGACCACATTCTTTGTTGCTGAAAATCCAGTAGTCTGGATGATTCTTGCAGCAATGGCTGCGGGTGCAGTGGTGGGTATTGCGCGTGCACGTACTGTACCAATGACCCAGATGCCAGAAACAGTAGCACTCATGCACTCACTGGTGGGTCTGGCTGCGGTACTGATTGCAGTTGCGGCAATTATCCATAACAACAAGCTGGTTGAATTGGGCCCGGACCTGTTAGCTGCAAATGGTGTGACTTTCCATGAAATGAGCAAGGTTCACCTGTTTGAACTGTTTGTGGGCTGTTTTGTTGGTGCGATTACCTTTACTGCTTCTGTATTTGCATACGGTAAGCTGGCTGCAAAGAAATGGGCAAAAACCATTTCAGGTGGCTGGGTAAAACCGGTTCAGGCTCTGATCTTTATTGCAATGCTGGCAGCAGGGATTCACTTCTTCCTGACAGGTAGCATGACATCTTTCTGGGCAATGACTGGTCTTGCGCTGGCATTTGGCTGGGTATGGATTGCGCCAGTTGGCGGCGGTGATATGCCGGTTGTGGTTTCGCTGTTGAACTCATTCTCAGGCTGGGCAGCAGCGGGGATTGGTTTCACACTGGAAAACAACATGCTGATCGTTGCGGGTTCGCTGGTTGGTTCTTCAGGTGCGATTCTGTCTTACATCATGTGTAAAGCGATGAACCGTTCAATCATCAATGTATTGTTTGGTGGTGCGATGGGTGGTGCAGCTGCGCCGACAGCTGCTGCGGGTGCACAAGTGCAACGTAACTACCGTTCAGGTTCTGCAGATGATGCTGGCTTCCTGATGTCAAATGCAGACAGCGTTGTCATTGTACCGGGTTATGGTATGGCGCAAGGCCGTGCACAAAACGCAGTCAAAGAACTGGCAAACTTGCTGAAAGAGCAGGGCGTGACTGTACGTTTTGCGATTCACCCGGTTGCTGGACGTATGCCAGGTCATATGAATGTATTGCTTGCAGAAGCTGATGTTCCTTATGAAGACATTCTGGAAATGGACGAGATCAACTCGGACTTCCCGGCAACTGACGTAGTACTGGTTATTGGTGCAAACGACGTTGTAAACCCGGCTGCAAAAGACGATCCGAACTCACCGATCTACGGCATGCCAATTCTGGAAGCTCACAAGGCGCGTACCATCATGGTCATCAAGCGTTCTATGGCGACCGGTTATGCAGGTCTGGACAATGACTTGTTCTATAACGACAAGACCATGATGATTTTCGGTGATGCGAAGAAAGTTGTGGAAGATATGACTAAAGCGATTAATGGTACAGGTCACTAAGACTTTCCATTCGCTGAATCATCTTAAATCCTCCTTTTAAAAGGAGGATTTTTCTATTTAAATAAGAGAGAAATTTTCCCTCCTATATAAAAGATTAAAAGATGAATCGGGAAGAATTACAAAATAAAATTAGCTACGGTGTTTTATTTTTAGAAAATTGGTTTAGATAAAATTGCAACAAAACGTTTAAAAAATGGGCTGACTAATTAAATCTGATCGAAAAGCGAATTCATTAAAGTTGCTGATCCATGAATTTCCTTTTTGATTTAAATCAAAGGATATAAAAAAAGCGACCTACATAGGTCGCTTTTTTTGAATATTCGATGTTTATGCTACAGAATCTGCAGGATTGCGCCATAGGCTTTCTAGGTCATAGAATTTACGCGCTGTAGGCAGCATGCAGTGCACTACAACAAAACCTAGATCAATCAGGATCCATTCTGCATCACGTTCGCCTTCGATACCAAGCGGACGGAAACCTGCTTTACGTGCTTCTTCAGCAACATTATCTGCAAGTGATTTAATATGACGGGTTGATGTACCGCTTGCAATCACCATGGCATCTGCCACGTTACTGATGCTAGCAACATCAAGCTGAACAATTTCTTTAGCCTTTACATCTTCGAGGGCTGCATGTACAACTTTCAAGCATGCGTTTACTGCTTGTGCATGAGAATTCATAGTGTGATCGTGAGAATTAGAAGCGCTGGGCGATGGTTCTAAATTCATAGGGAGTATAATTTCCTAACAATTATGCATGATCTAATATAGCGGTTTTAGCCCAAAATTTCAAATGCACCTTCCGCCGCTTTAGTCATACTCCGGGAAGAACTGTTCTTTCCAGCCAAAGGATTCTTCCGAAGTCCCCAGAGGTTTATATTCGGCTGCGACATAACCATTGTATTGGCTATTCTCTAACCATTGAAAAATCTCATAATATGGAATGGAAGCGGTATTGGGTTGATGACGCCCCGGGCAGTCTGCAAACTGGATATGACCAATCTCAGCAATATTTTCTTTTAAAGCTTCAAGCACATCTTCACCCATCATGGCCATGTGATAACAGTCATATTGCATTTTCAAGGCAGAATGATTGACAGCTTCCAGCATCTCCTGAGCTTGAGCCACATTCTGAATCAGGAAACGTGGCATGTCCTGACCGTTGATCATTTCAAAGACTGGCTGAATCTGATAATCAGAGAGCATGGAGCAGGCAATTTTCAGATTACTCGCCAAGGTGTTCAGGCAAGGAAGCAGGTCACAATCCAGTGGCTGTTTGCCGGCCAGAATATTGACACTCGGCACATTCAGAGCAGTCGCATATCGAATGGCTTGCTCTACGGCATGACGAAACTCGATTTCCTGTCCAGGGATACCGGCCAGACCGTGTCCACCTTGCATCAGATCACCAGCAGGCACATTAATCAGGCAGATATCAAGATCATGTAACTGAAGCTGCTGCTGAATCTGCTCAATACTCAGTTCATAGGGAAACTGGATTTCCACATGTTTAAAACCGTGCGCATGAGCCAAGGCAAAACGTTCTAACAGCGGTACTTCCGTAAAAATCATGGAGAGGTTAACGGCGAGTTTGGTCATGGGCTTTTCCTTGCTCAAGGCAGAATATTGAAATGTAATATTAGCGGTCTACGTGCTTTATAACAGTGGCCAGATCGGCTTCAGCAAATCCGTCTTGCTGATGGGTTTTGAGTTGAGACAGGGCTTGGCTGGCCACAGGAATATCCAAAGATAAAGTAGCTGCCAGTTGCACAGCATTGTTCAGGTCTTTAGACAATGTCTGCACTTTCCATTGCACGGGTTCAAACGTCTGGCTGGCCATACGTGGGGCCAGAATCTGAAAAGGCTTGGAGTCAGCAAAACCACCGGCTAATGCTGGTGCAAGCAGGGCAGTATCTACACCGGCACGATCAGCCAAAGCCACTGCTTCAGCAATCAAGGTGCTATTCGCTGCCACAATCAGCTGATTACAGATTTTAGTCGCCTGACCGGTTCCCGTATTCCCCATACGAGTAACACGTTGTGAAAGCACCTTATAGATTGGATCAAGTGCGGTAATAGTTTCTGTATCACCACCAGCGAAGATGACTAGCGTGCCTTGTTCTGCACCGGCTGTACCGCCAGACACAGGAGAGTCAATCCAGATCGCTTGTTTAGCTTGGGCCTGTTCAGCTAGAGTTTTGGTTTGATGTACGGAAAGACTGGAAAAATCGACAATAACCTGTCCAGCCACCAGATAGGGCTGAATCTGCTCAAAGACCGATTGCACTGCGGCATCATCTGCCAGACAAGTCAGAATAACCGGATAATTTGCAATTTGATCTAGAGATAGCGGAGTGGCTCCAAGAGCAAACAAAGGATCGCAGGCACTGGCCGTACGGTTCCAGACTGCAACTTGAAAACCTGCTTTTAGCAAGCGGGTTGCCATACGACTGCCCATGAGTCCCATACCTAAAAAGGCAATTTTGCTATCATGATCGAATTGCATTTTATCTCTCATCTTTTGATTTTGCTTCAGCCATAATTATCGATATTGACGTGGCACAAACTGCACGTCCGGATTTTTATCCTTCTTGCGTGCCAGTTGACTGTTTTTACCGAGTAACAGTTTAAGCTGCCAGATTTTTTCCATACGCAGTGACTTGTTGGGTTTGTGCTCCATCGCATCCAGCACAAATTTAGAGGCCATCAAGGCATCTGGAGAGCGTTGTAACATTTCTTCAGCCAAAGCTTGTGCTTTTGCTAATGGCTGTTCATCAACATGGGTGATCAGGCCAATTTCTTTGGCATAGGCACCTTCAAAAATACGTGCGGTTAAGGTCAGCTCTTTGGCCAGATCAATCCCGATCAGACCTTTGAGTGAACGCGTTAATCCCATGTCTGGTACTAGGCCCCAACGAGTTTCCATAATTGACATTTTGGTCGCAGGGTGGGCGATCCGGATATCCGCAGCCAGCGCAAGTTGCATACCTGCACCAAAGCAGAAACCTTCAATGGCTGCAATGACGGGGACAGGCAGTTCTTGCCAGACCAGAAAAGCTTTCTGGAATAAGCTCTGTCCAGGACGGATCAGTTCCCAAGCCGCATAGGCCCGATTTTTAGGATTATTTAAATCGGCCAAGTCAATGCCGGCACTAAAGACCTGCGCTTCACCGGTTAAAATGACACAACGCACTGACTTGTCTTTTTTAATCCGGTTCGCAATCTGCACCAGTTCACGCAGCAGGGCAAAGCTCATAGCATTACGTTTGTCTGGACGGCTGAGAGTAACCGTGGCAATTCCATTATTTTTTTCAAAGCGCACAAGTGACATGGTATTCATCCTTAATTTTTCTGTAAGCGAGCATAGCATGAGCAATCTGTGCTTGCATGACAGCGCAGTCATACAGATATGAGTAAGTAAAACAGTAATTTTTTAACCACTATGCTTGTTTAAAATTTGCTGGGCTGCCTGTTCTACCTGCTCAATCACTGCTTTCAGTTCATCCAGATATTTCAGTACTTCCTGAACAAAACTGTCATCGGCCTTACGGCGTTCCTTACGCAAGGTCGAGACAAACTGCTCAAAACTTCCGGTAACTTTTTGCAGAGTCGGTGTGCCGACATAACGAGTAGCCCCATAGAGACGGTGCAAAACATGTTCCAGCTGCGGAAAATCTTCCAGTTCAATTAATTGCTCAATTTCATCCAGCTCTTTTTCAAAACTGTCGACCAGCATGCTGAGCAGATCGACGGCCAGATCTTCTTTATTGGCCGCCAGTTGCAGGCTTTGCTGCCAGTCCAGAATATTCGGATCTAGCGCATCAATGACATTGGCACGTTCCAGCACCGGAATCTTTTTAAAACTCTCAGTCGTCCAATGCGTCAGGATCTGCACGATCTGATCAATCTGAATAGGCTTAGTGACATAATCATCCATACCATTTTGTAGCAGTTTCTGTTTCTCATCGGAAAGGGCATGTGCCGTCAGGGCAATAATCGGCAGACGCTGATGATTTTCAAAAGTTGATTCCAGTGAACGGATTGCACGCGTGGTATCGATACCCGACATCACTGGCATCTGGATATCCATAAACACCAGGTCAAAGGACGGCAGACCCTGTTCATAACGGCTCTGGATGATATCAATCGCTTCCTGTCCGCTAATGGCTTTGGTCGTGGTGACATTCAGTTCGGCCAGTAAAGCTTCCAGAACAATCAGGTTCGGCAGATGGTCATCAACAGCCAGAATATGCAGTCCCTGACCATTAAAGTCTTCATGCTGTTCCTGATCGAAGACGGGTTGATTGCCGAGCAGTTGGATCAAGGCACTACGACTCAGTGGCTGATGCAGGGCACGAGCACGATGATCATTCAGCATGCTCGGATCAAGCTGCATTTGATAACCATACACAGCTAGATGTCCCTGATAGCGAGAGCGAATTTCTGTCAGTAGAGCCTGGCTATCGCCACTATGGTCAACAATCAGCCAGGTATTCTCAATATTCTGTAAATGGTTCAGACGACTGAACAGATCCAGAATGGAAGTCGATTCAATATGTTTAACGCGATAATTTTCCAGATAATGTCTCAAAACATTCGCTGTTGCCGGATGGGCAAGATAAGACACAACGGTCAGATCACTGAAGTCCGGATGTTCATGAACAATATCTTCATCCACCGGGAATTGGGCAGTAAACCAGAAGGTTGAGCCTTTTTCTGTTGGTGCACGTTCCTGGTTATCTTCAAAGCCGATCTGACCATGCATCAGGTGAACCAGTTGCTTAGAAATGGCCAGCCCTAGACCTGTACCACCGAATTGGCGGGTGACCGAGGTGTCGCCTTGCGAGAACGATTCAAACAGTTTCTTGCGGTCAGTTCCGCTCAGGCCAATGCCGCTGTCCTGAACACTGAAATGCAGCAGACATTGTCCAATATCATCGTGCTCCATGCGTGCCCGGACAATGATTTCGCCATCTGGAGTAAACTTGATCGCATTGGAAATCAGGTTGGTCAGAATCTGCTTGAAGCGTAGTACATCACCAATCACATGTTTTGGCACATTGTCTGCAAAATAGAATGCCATATCGATATGCTTCTGTGCAGCCAGTGGCGAGAGCATGTCCATCACATCGAAAATGGCTTCTTCCAGATCAAAAGGTGCGGTTTCCAGTTCCAGTTTGCCGGCATCGATCTTGGAGAAATCCAGTACATCATTGATCAGGGCCAGCAGATGCGCAGAAGATTTGCGGATGGTCTGTAAATACAGGCTTTGCTCATTGCTAAGATTGCCTTGACGCAGCAGCAGGTGAATAAAACCATCAATACTATTTAAGGGTGTGCGTAATTCATGGGAAATATTGGCCAGAAACACCGACTTGGCCTGGTTGGCCGAAATCGCCTGATCACGTGCCTGACGATAAGTAATATTTTGAACTTCTAAAGTATCTAGAGTACGGCGCAAATCATCTTCAGTCTGTTCGGTATGCTCGCGCAATTCCAGAAAACTGAAATGCAGACGTTTCACCACATTGGCAATATCACGCTGCAAAAGACGCAGTTCACCGGTACTGTTAATCACCATATGCTGATCTAGGGTATCGGCATTCAGGCGTTGTAGCTGCATGCGAATCTCATACATCGGTGCAATCCAGCGACGAGAATAGAAATTCAGACATAACAACAAGAGCAATAAGGTCAATAAGCCGGTCGCAATCAAAACGATCAGGACCCGGTAGCGGGCAATTTCTAAGGGCTGATTGTCCAGTTCGATCGCCAGCCAGCCTGCATTCATGCCATTTTCATTTACTTTGACTGCATAAATATGATTGTTTTTATCTAAGATTGGGCCAACAAAATTGCCGTCTTTTTTAAAGTCCGGCCAAGGCGCCTGTTCCTGAAACCCAATACCGAGTTTACTTTTACCATTTTCATCCAGAATAGCCGCACGAACCAGATACTTTTCATTCAGCATATTTTGCATGGCGTCATGAGCTTGTTCATATTGCCATGGATAAAGGCTCAAAATGTCCAGCGCATATTCAGAAGTGGCCTGAAAACGGGTCAGAATCGCAATGGCCATCTGCTTTTGCTGGGCACGGGCAGCATTGGAAGTTTCTGAAATGACCAGAGCAGCACCAACACAGGCCAGAATAGTAATGGGTACAAAAATCAGTGCAATCAGCTGTCCATAAGCATGATTTAAGTGTAGGCGTTTAAACAGCTTTTTGTTGATATTTGACATGATTCAAGCAGTATTTTCCTTATGCTTTGCATATTAGCATGCTTTAAATCTACTGTTAAAATTTCAGCATTATTTTTCTAAAGCTCCAGATTAACGCAGAAAATAAGAACCATTGCGCTGAACAGTCATTATGTGTGTTTAAGCAAATCTTTTCAGGGGGAGAAGTGAGCTAAGTCACTGTCACGATTGAGGAGTTTTATCAAGCTAAAACAGGGCGAATTGGCCGTGCTGATCGTGATCTATACAGTTTTATGCAAAAGCACTGCTATAAATGGGTGCAGGGAAATGCATTTTTTCATACAATAGCCGCACCTCGATATAGGTGCAAATAATGAGTAATACCACCCCTGATTTTCAAGCAGACGAATTTTTACTGGACCATTATGTAGGCAAAACGCCACTGGTGCGTTTGCAGCGTCTGGCTAGTCACACTCAAGCCACAGTACTTGCAAAACTCGAAGGAAATAATCCGGCAGGCTCGGTCAAGGACCGTCCAGCGTATAACATGATCATGCAGGCGGAAAAGCGCGGACAGATCAAACCGGGTGATACCTTGATTGAGGCGACCAGCGGAAATACAGGGATTGCATTGGCGATGGTTGCGGCCATGCGTGGTTACAAGATGCAGCTGATTATGCCGAATAACATGAGTCAGGAACGTAAGGACGCAATGCGTGCTTATGGTGCTGAACTGATTGAAGTGACCAAAGAGCAGGGCATGGAAGGTGCACGTGATCTGGCCTTGCAAATGCAGGCTGAAGGTAAAGGTCTGGTGTTAAACCAATTTGGTAACCCGGACAATGTCGAAGCGCATTACCTGACCACAGGTCCTGAAATCTGGCAGCAAACAGGTGGCAAAATTACACACTTTGTCAGCTCAATGGGTACGACTGGTACGATCATGGGCGTGTCTAAATATCTGAAAGAAATGAATCCGGATATTCAGATTGTGGGCCTACAGCCATCTGATGGTTCTAGTATTGCCGGTATCCGCCGCTGGCCAGAAGAATATTTGCCAACGATTTTTGATCGTAGCCGTATCGACCGTATTATCGATATTCCACAGATTGAAGCGGAACGCACCATGCGTAAACTGGCGCAAAAAGAAGGTATCAGTGCCGGTACATCTTCTGGCGGTGCAGTTTGGGCATCCATCAAGCTCGCAGAAGAAAATCCGGATGCAGTAATTGTATGTATTATCTGTGACCGTGGTGACCGTTACCTGTCTACAGGCTTATTCTCTGTACAAGACCCTGAATAATTTTTGAGAAATCTTTTATGCGCCTGCCTGTTTTAACTTTCGATATTGAAACCCAAACCGATCTTAAATCAGGCGCGCATCTGTTTGGTCTGGATCTGCCCGAGGCTGATCTGGATCAGGCCCTGACCAAGTTACGCCGTCAGGAATCAGGCTCGGACTTTCAGCGTCTGCCTTTGCATGAGATTGTCTGTATTTCCGGTTTATGGATGGATGAACAGGGTATGCGCCTGTTTTCTTTCAGCCGTGAACAATACAGTGAAGCAGAGATTTTAAAAAAATTCTTATCCATTTTTGAAAAGCGTCATCCAACTCTAGTCAGTTGGAATGGCTCACAATTTGACCTGCCGGTTATTCTTTATCGGGCCATGTATCATGGTTTATCTGCCCCAAGTCTGTTCGATCAGGGCGAAATCGATACGCAAAAGCGTTATAATAACTACCAGAATCGTTACCATCAGCGTCATGTTGATTTGATGGATGTTATGGCCATGTTTCATGCCCGTCATTTTCAGAAACTGGATGATGTTGCTCATTTACTGGGTTATCCAGGCAAGCGTGGTGATGGTGGCTATCATGTACCTGAATATGTACGTAACCAGCAATGGAACGCACTCACCAGCTATTGCGAAGGTGATGTGCTCAATACCTGGTTGGTCTATATTCGCTGGCTGTTGCTAAAAGGCCAGTTGATGTTGCCTGATTATCAGCATCTGGTGCAGAGTACGATTCAATACCTGCATACCCAGCCGCAACATGCAGATTTTTTATCAGTCTGGCGTGAAACCTCACAAAGAACTGAATTTACCCGTTTTGATTTTCCCATCTCCACATCCTAGGTTTTCATGAAACGTCGAGTACAACCACGTCCAGCGCCGCAATCCGAGTATATTTTTCAGGTTGAATCACTCTCACATGAAGGACGTGGCATCGCTCACTATGGTTCACATCCGGATCATCCACTTGAAAAGCATGGTAAGAAAGTCTTTATCCGCTATGCCTTGCCGGGTGAAACCGTACGTGCCCGCATTACCCGTGAAGTCAAAAAACTGGAAGAGGCGGATAGCCTTGAGTTGCTCAGTGAGGCTTCCGAGATCAGGGTCAAACCTGTGTGTCCACATTTTGGCGTATGCGGCGGCTGCAATATGCAGCATATCCATCCAGATGCCCAAATTGAACTTAAGCAGAATGTTCTGAAATCACATTTGCAACATTTTGCCGGGATTCAGCCTGTAGAATGGCTGCCACCGTTACGTTCACAACGTGAAGATTACCGTCGTAAAGCCCGGATTGGGGTGCGTTATCTGCCTCAAAAAGACAAGCTGGTGGTCGGTTTTCGTGAAAACCAGTCCAATAAGCTGACCTCGATTGACCGCTGCATGATTCTAGATCGCGAGTTTGGATCGGTTACACGTCTTAAACAATTGCTCCAAAGTCTCGATGGTCAGGCAGATATTGGTCATATAGAATTGGCTATGGGTGATCATGACATTGCGTTGCTCATTCGTGAAACCGCAGAATTATCGGTAACAGATGTCAACCGATTGCGCCAATTTACGTTAGAGAAAGGTTGGCAGCTTTATTTGCAGCCTGCAGGCCAAGATTATTTGAAGCGGATTGATGAGCCTGAACAGGCAGCACGCTTACACTATGGTCTTGATGACTTTGATGTGGAATTCGGTTTTAATCCATTGGACTTCACTCAGGTCAATTCAACGATCAATCCGCAAATGGTGCGCTTGGCATGTGATTTGCTTCAATTACAGCAGGGCGAACGCGTTCTGGATCTGTTTTGTGGATTAGGAAACTTTTCTTTGCCACTGGCGCGCTGTGTTGGTGCGTCTGGTCAGGTGGTTGCGGTTGAGGGAAGTGAGGAAATGGTGCAACGCGGTGCGGAAAATGCTAACAATAATGGTATTGCACAAGTTTCGTTCTATTCACAAGATTTAACCAAAGATTTTTCGCACCAGTCTTGGGCAAATCAAGGATTTGATGCATTATTAATCGACCCGCCACGTGCTGGAGCAGAAGAAGTCATGCATTATATTCCTCAGTTTGGTGCCAAAAGAATCGTTTATGTGTCATGTAATCCTGCTACGCTTGCAAGAGATGCAGGGCTACTGGTACAACAGGGTTATCAGCTAACCAAAGCCGGTGTGATGGATATGTTTACGCATACCGGACATGTCGAGTCGATTGCCTTGTTCGAAAAAGAAAATTAAATAAACGATCAAAGAGATGATGTATCTAAAAGTAGGAGAAGGGTATGGTCACAGTACGTGAGCAACTGCCTGGGCGGCTCACTGAGTTGTCACAGGAGGCGACTGTAGAACATGCCGAACAAGCACAGCAGGATCTGACTGAATGGTTAGATCGGGTTCGTGGCATATTAGACGGGGCTCCCCTGAAGCAGCTCGAAGAAGTTGCCCGTTTAACCTTAGAAAAAGAGCTACAAAGTACGATTCAGCATCGCTCTAATACCTTCTATACCGGTATTGAAATGGCGGATATTCTCGCGCATCTCTATGTCGATGAAGATACCTTGTCCGCTGCCATGCTTTACCGCGCAGTACGTGAAGGCGTCATGCCACTGGCAGAAGTGCAGGAAAAATTCGGTGAACAGGTCTACAGTCTGGTCAAAGGCACGCTGTCCATGGGTAAGCTGTCTGAGCTGATTGAAAAAAATAAACGCCTGGAAGATCACTTTAATAATAACCAGCGTGAACATCTGTCTGGCATTTACAAGATGCTGATTTCAGTGACAGAAGATGTCCGCGTCGTGTTAATCAAGCTGGCAGAACGTACCTATGCACTGCGCGAACTGGCCAATTCTTCACGTGAACGGCAAGAACGGGTCGCACGAGAAATTCTCACCATTTATTCTCCTCTAGCGCATCGTCTCGGGATTGCCCAGTTGAAATGGGAACTCGAAGATCTGGCCTTCCGCTATCTGGCGCCAGAACGCTATAAAGAAATTGCCTCTTTGCTGAATGAAAAGCGTCTGGAACGTGAACAATATATTCAGTTCGTGATTGATAAATTGCGTGAAGAGCTGGCAGAACACGGCATTGAAGCTGAAATTAACGGCCGGGTGAAGCACATTTATTCGATCTATCGGAAAATGAAAAGCAAAAGCCTGAGCTTCGACCAGCTGTATGACATCCGTGCGCTGCGTGTATTGGTGAAAAGTGTGCCTGAGTGTTATCACACGCTCGGGATCGTACATCAATTGTGGCGACATATTCCGCATCAGTTTGATGACTATATTACCAATCCGAAGGCCAATGGTTATCGCTCTTTACACACAGCTGTGATTGCGGAAAACAAGTCACTTGAAGTGCAGATTCGTACTTATACGATGCATGAAGAGGCTGAACTTGGCGTATGCTCACACTTCAACTATAAGGAAGGTTCGAAAAATACCGATACCTCCTTTAATCATCGTCTGCACTCCCTGCGTGCAGTGATTGAGCATTATCAGGAACGCAATGAAGCCAGTGCACATAAGGATGAAGAAGAGGAAGTTGAAAATTTTGAGCATATTCAAGATTTTGAAGGCTTCGAAAAAATCTATGTGTTCAGCCGTGATGGTGATATTAAAGAGTTACCACGAGGTTCAACCGTACTCGACTTTGCCTATCATGTACATACTGAAGTCGGCAACAAATGCTATGCAGCCCGGGTCAACCAGCGCTATGTACCTTTAACCTATGCCTTGAAAACTGGTGAACAGGTTGAGATTCTGACCAAGAAAGACCGTGAACCAAATCGGGACTGGTTGGTTAATTCACTGGGTTATATCAAGACTGCACGTGCCCGTGACAAGTTACGTCACTGGTTCCGTCAGCAGGATCGCAGTAAGAACCTGGAAGTGGGTCGTGAAATTCTGAATAAAGAATTGGCACGTCTAGCAATTCACCCGAAATCAATCGACTTGGGTGATTATTGCAACCATTTCAATGTGAAAAGTGGTGAAGACATTCTGATTGGTCTGGTGAATGGTGATATCAGCCTGCATGCCCTGATCAATCAGGTGAACCGTCATATGCATCTGGATCAGGATGAGCCTGAACTGGTGCTGAAACCGGCGTTGAATCCGCGTGCCAGCCATACCTTGTCTGCACATGGTATTCTGATTGATGGTCTGGATAACGTCGAACTGCATGTTGCCCAATGCTGTCAGCCGGTACATGGTGAATCGATTGCGGGTTATATCACGTTGAATCGTGGTGTAAGCATCCACAAGGTGGCTTGTCCAGATTATGTACGCATGATCTCGCAGGAACCGGAACGTGCAGTAGAAGCCGACTGGGAGATGCAGCCGACTCGCGGTCAGAGTGTACAGATTGTGGTGGAAGCCTATGACCGTCGTGGCTTGCTGAAAGACCTGACCCAGGTAATTTTCTCGGATCAGATCAATATCCGTCAGGTAAATACTATTTCTGAAGCAGATGGTATTGCCAATATGAAACTGCTGATCGAAGTTAAAGGTCTGGCTCAACTTTCCAAACTATTGGCCCGTCTTGAACAGCAGCCGGGAATTATCAGTGCACGCCGTCTGGTACAAGGTAACTAATTCTTCTTAGGCATGATTAGAAAAGCCCGCAATTCAATTGCGGGCTTTTTTGTTATAAGGTGTGCTTAAGAGGGAGAAGAGCAAATAACATGAGTGCCACGGAAATATTTGAACTGAGACGAAATAATCTAGCCAAAGTGATTGATCAGTTGATTGATAGCCAGCAGTTTAAAAATGGCAAAGAGATTTGCGAGCACTTTGGTCTGTCTGCAGCTTATATTACCCAGCTATTGAACAGTAAGCGCCAGATTGGAGAGAAGGCTGCACGAGAACTTGAACAGCAACTGGGTTTGGAATGTTTAATATTGGATCGTGCTGAAGCACCTGTCATTGAAGTGGCATCTAGTCCTGTAAAAATAACTTTGTTCCAGATGCAGGTTGTTGAGCAGCAAGCCTTTAAAATGAAAACTATAGATTCGGCAGAAAGACTTTTACCATGGCTTAAATTGGAACCTCAGCATTATGCCATTCAGGTGACAGGACAGTATTATTTTCCGAGCCTAAAAGCAGGCTGGTGGTTGGTCTGTGATGAGCAAGCCGTATTACAGTCATCTGGCTTGGTGTGTCTTTATTTAATTAATGGACTGCAGCTCATTGTGGAGCTGATGTCGGAAAACCAGGACAGCTATCAGATCCAAAGTCTGGATGAAAGCCGCAAGGTCAGTTTCCAAAAGTCTGATGTAGCTAAAATCCATCCTGTGATTGCCATAGTGCCTCAGCATTCAATTTTCTTAGACCAGAAAAAATTCAGCCCATCATAAGATGGGCTGAATAGTGAAATCGAAAACGGGCAGCTTATGGAAGCTGATTTTCGTCTTCAAATTCTGGTTTCACCTGAACAATAAAGTCCTGGCGATTCAGACCGCGCCACAGGGCAAAGGCTGTACCGATATAGATCGAAGAATAGGTACCGACAAAGACACCCACAAACATCGCAATCGAGAACCATTTCAGACCAGCACCGCCCATGATCATCATGGCCACTACAACCAGTAATAAAGTCATAGAAGTATGAATGGTACGGCGTAAGGTTTCAGTCAAGGCAATATTGATAATTTCAACAGGTTCGGCACCCCGGATCTTACGGAAGTTCTCACGGATACGGTCAGAGACCACGATATTATCGTTAAGTGAGAAACCGATGATCGCCAGTAGTGCAGCCAGAACCGTAAGGTCAAATGGCCATTGCATCATGGCAAAAATACCAATCGTCACCACGATATCGTGGAACAATGACAGTACCGCACCCATCGCCAGTTTGAACTCAAAGCGGATAGTGACATAGACCAGCATCAGCAAGAGGGCAAGAGCAACTGCACCCGCAGAACGCACATACAGCTCATTACCGACCTGTCCACCGACTACATCGACCTTAGGTACCTGAGCCGTATTGCCTGGCAGCTGAACTGCTGCAGTAACGGCTTTGGTAAGGTCTTCTGCTTCAATATCTTCCTGAACCGGCATACGTACCATCAGGTCACGTTCCGAGCCCAGCGTCTGCACGACAGCATCATCAAAGCCAGCTTTGCTGAGTGCCTGAGTTACATCATCAGGTTTTACCGGATTGGTATAGTTCAGCTCTGCTGAGACACCACCAGTAAAGTCCAGACCGAGGTTCAAGCCTTTGGTCGCAATAAAGAAGATGCTGGCAACCGTCAGGATGATAGAGAACACTGCCGCAGGCAATGCAATCTTCATAAACGGAATGATACGTTCGTCTTCAGGGCGACCGTACTGTTTCTGATTCAGTTGAGTATTTTCAGTCATCATCGATCTCCTAAATGCTCAACTTTTTCAAGTTACGTTTTTTGCCATAGATGATCTGTACGATCGCACGGGTTACGGTAATCGCCGTAAACATCGAGCAGACAATACCAATCATCAGGGTGACAGCAAAGCCTTTGATTGGACCAGTACCAATTGCGAACAGAATGAACGCGACCAGGAAGGTAGTTAAGTTCGAGTCGAAAATGGTGTTATAGGCTCGATCATAACCGGCCACAATTGCCTGTTTCGGCGAGGCGCCCCATTTCATTTCTTCCCGTATCCGCTCACAGATCAGTACGTTGGCATCGACCGCCATACCGATGGTAATCACGATACCCGCGATACCCGGCAGGGTGAGGGAAGCGCCAATCCACGACATCACTGTCAGAATCATCGCCAGGTTAACGACCAGCGCAAAGTTGGCAATTACACCAAACAGACGGAAGAATACGACCATCCAGATCGCTACTAGAATGAAGCCGATTTGGGTAGAGAGTACGCCTTTATCAATATTTTCCTGACCCAGACTTGGACCAATCACACGTTCTTCAACGAAATACATTGGCGCAGCCAGAGCACCAGCACGTAGCATCAAGGCAAGCTCAGAAGCTTCCTGAGGTGAGTCCAGACCGGTAATACGGAATTGAGAACCCAATACTGCCTGAATGGTAGCAGCGTTAATCACCACAGATTCGGTATATGGTGTACGCACTTCAGTTTGTGCACCTGTTGCCGGGTCTTCTACGTAGCTGATCTTTTGCTTGTTCTCAATGAACAGTACCGCCATACGTTTGCCTACGGCATTACGTGTGGCATCTGCCATCAATTTACCGCCAGCGCTGTCCAAAGTAATATTAACTTCAGCACCACCAGTATCCTGACTAAAGCCAGAAGATGCATTTTGTACACGTTCACCGGTCAAAATACGGTTACGGTTTAGCAATAACTGACGACCACTGTCCAGAGATTCATAAGCAAATGCCTGAGTTCCTGCTGGAGCTGTACCACTTAATTGGCCAGTATAAGGATCGATGTATTGATCATTCAGATCAGACACCAGACGGAATTCCAGGTTCGCCGTACGACCCAAGACACGTTTTGCTTCTGCGGTATCCTGTACACCCGGAAGTTCAACCACAATACGGTTGCTAC
This sequence comes from Acinetobacter sp. YH12235, assembly GCF_013417705.1. Classification (NCBI taxonomy): domain Bacteria; kingdom Pseudomonadati; phylum Pseudomonadota; class Gammaproteobacteria; order Moraxellales; family Moraxellaceae; genus Acinetobacter; species Acinetobacter sp. YH12235. The sequence continues at coordinate 39,246 of NZ_VPDL01000013.1, forward strand.
CTTGGGTTTGTACCAGCGCTTCAGCCACACCTAACTCGTTAATACGGTTACGTAAAGTAGTTAAGTTCTGGTTCACCGCATAAGATTCGATTTCCTGCTTACGCGTATCGGTATAGTTGAGGCGTAAAGTCGAACCGGTTTCAGTCGCCACTGCCTGCTGATTGAATTCATTGCCATTACGGCGCAAGAAATCCATGACAGCAGCACGATCATCATTATTGGCAAACTGCACAACAATGGTGTTATTGCTTAAATTCAGGCTATTGAATTTCAGGTTGTTATCACGCAGCTGACGACGCAGGTCAGTTGCTGAGGTGTCCATGCGCTGTGCAATCGCCTTGTCCATATCCACTTCGAGCAGGAAGTGAACACCACCACGTAAGTCCAGACCCAGTTTCATTGGTTTGGCACCAATTTTCTGTAGCCATTCTGGAGTGGTTGGAGCAAGGTTAAGTGCTACGACGTATTCATCACCTAAACCACGGCGTAAAGCTTCTTTGGCTTTCAGCTGTGCTTCACTTGAATTTACACGTAATAAAGCAGCGTTATTACTAAAGCTATTGTCGTGAGTTGCAATATTTTCAGTTGTTAAAATCTGCTCTGCTTTTTGTACGATGCCTGCGTCAATCTGAGTACCGGCTTTGGCACCCGAAATCTGTACAGCAGGTTCATCTGGATACAAACTTGGCAGGGCATATAAAGTACTGACCACCAGGACAACCAGGATCAGCACATATTTCCATGCTGGGTAACGCATTCGTTTTCTTCTTAAAATGAAAAAGTCGTGCGGGGAGCACGACTAATTTTGATTAAATGTTATTTAAAGTGCCTTCAGGCAGAACTGAGATCACACTCGCGCGTTGAACTTTGACTTCTACACCGCGGCTCAACTCAACGACTGCGAAATCACCTTCAATTTTAGTGATTTTGCCCATTAAGCCGCCTGCAAAAACGACTTCGCTGCCTACGCCAAGACTGTCAACCAGAGCACGGTGCTCTTTGGCACGTTTTGATTGAGGGCGCCAGATCAAGAAATAGAAGATTGCAACAAAAACCGCAATCATCAAAAGGTTAGCCATCAAGCTTGGTTGTTGTGCAGCTTCACCTGCAGCGTGAGCAGTCGAAATAAATAGGCTCATTTCATTTTCCTAAAATAAAAAACTGGTGATCAACTCGATAATAAATTGACATATTCTTGCAATTTACCCTGTCTTTTTCCTCAGCGCAAATGCTGAAAGATTAATCTTGTGGACAAGGTGGAACTTCCAGGCCACGACGAGCGTAAAAGTCCTGAACAAATTCATCAAAAGTTCCGTTATCCAGCGCATTGCGGATATCTTCGGTAAAACGCTGGTAATAACGCAGGTTATGGATGGTACCGAGCATAGAGCCCAGCATTTCTCCACATTTCTCTAAATGGAACAGATAAGCGCGGGTAAAGTTCTGACAGGTATAGCAGTCGCAATGTGGATCAAGTGGGCTTTGATCATGACGGTATTGGCTGTTACGGATACGCACCAGACCATCGGTCACGAAATAATGACCGTTACGTGCATTTCGGGTTGGCATGACGCAGTCGAACATGTCTACACCGCGACGGATGCCTTCAACGATATCTTCCGGTTTACCGACACCCATCAGATAGCGCGGTTTATTTTCCGGCATTTTGTTCGGAAGATAATCTAGCACCTTGATCATTTCTTCTTTTGGTTCACCAACAGACAGACCGCCAATTGCATAACCGTCGAAGTCAATCTCAAGCAGGCCTTTTAAGGATTCATCGCGCAGGTCTTCATACATCCCGCCCTGAATAATTCCGAACAGGGCATTTTTATTGTTGAGTTCATCATAATGATGTTTCTTGCAGCGCTCAGCCCAACGTAAAGACAGCTGCAAAGATTTCTGCGCTTCTTCATGGGTTGCAGGATAAGGCGTACATTCATCAAAAATCATCACGATATCGGAGTTCAACGTATGCTGAATTTCCATTGAAATTTCAGGTGAAAGGAAAACTTTTGAACCATCGATCGGGGAGCGGAAGGTCACGCCTTTTTCTTCAATCTTGCGCATTGCACCCAGACTGAAGACTTGGAAGCCGCCTGAGTCAGTCAGAATCGGTTTATCCCATTTCATGAAACCGTGCAGGCCACCATGCTGCTTGATGACTTCAAGGCCCGGACGCAGGTATAAGTGGAAAGTATTACCGAGGATAATCTGTGCTTTAATACCTTCAACATCACGTGGCAACATGCCTTTAACCGTGCCATAAGTACCAACTGGCATAAAGACGGGTGTCTCTACTACGCCATGTTCAAGCGTTAAACGACCACGACGGGCACGACCCGACTGACCTAATTTTTCAAACTTCATAAGAGTTCCAAATCAAGGCGAAAAAACAGTTCGCTGATTACTAATGCGAATTAAAGGGCGCTATTTTCCTTGATTCTGACCTTAAACGCCAGCATTGTAGAGAATTCACTCTGTAATTTTATTTATCGATGAATAGAGGAAATATCAGGTGAAAGAGGTAAGTTTGCAGAAAATTGCTGTAAACGCTGCATAATTTCTTCCCGGCTCAAGGCACAGCTACCATCAGGTTCAGCCGCCATGGCAGCAATATGCTGGATCAATTTTTGGATATAGATATTGCTGTCGATAAAATAGGATTCCAGCGTCAGTAAATAGGCATCCTGCGCCACTTGCAAATAGTCATAAGGTTCCATAGCCAGCATTTGTTCCAGATCAATCAGAATATCCTTATCACTTTGTGAGAGTTTTAAACGTTTATTGACTCTCGGTTGAGACAGGGTCTGTCTGAAAGCTAAAAAGTCCTGCAATAAGCGACTGTCGGAATTGAGTTCAAGTGCAGATTGGCATTCACATTCGGGTTGGATCGGAACGCTGAGGAAAAAAATAATCGAATCTAGATCCAGACCATAAGCTTCAGATAATTTGCGTTTGGCTTGTTTAAAAGTTTCTAGCAATAAATCCAAGTGAGTAGCAGGAAGCTGTTTTTGTTGAGCTAAGACAGGATGGCCAAAACTATGCTGGGTTTTAAAATACTCTGCCAGCAAAGTTTTAAAAGGCATGAGTTCAGATTGTGAAGAGCTTTGGCTTTTATAGCGCCATTTTCGTACATTCCAGCGATCCCGTTCGGCCAGATATTGCTGTGGATCTTCAGGGTCCTGAAAAATGCTACGTTCTGTGGAAATCGCCAGATCATCCAGCAATAAAAATTCGTCAAAGACCAGACTACAGGCATAGATGTGGTCATCCTGATAGCGGTCATACAGCTGATAAAATTCCTTGACCAGCGTCTGTTGCAAGTGTTCTAAATAATCCAGCATGATTTTTTATTCTTTTTATTGGGTTTTTATAAGTGTATTGCTTTATCTCTCGCTATTGCATCATAAGCCAATGTATTGCAAATCAAAAACTATAAAATGTAATGATTTTTCTCAGTGAAAGTTCGGACGATAGTCAAAGTTTTGAGTCACGGTCTGGTCACGGAAAGGGCGTACTGCTTTCTTTCTGAGAAACATGTTATTGATAATATTGTGCGGGAAAATCTGAATCTGGTTATTGAAGAGTTCGACATTGCGGTTGTAGATGGTAATTGCAGCGCCGACATTTTCATTCTGTTCTTCAATTTCATTCATCATTTTCAGATAAATGTCATTAGTTTTCAGTTCAGGGTAGTTTTCAATCACCACATTCAGGCTGCGCATCAGTTCTTTATTCAGGTTTTCAACCCGTTGTAACTGGGCAATATCGGCATCCTGAATATTCAGGCTCATAATGTTCTGGCGCAGTTCAGTGACTTTCTCTAAAGTTCCTTTTTCAAAACTGGAATATTGCTCAACCAGAGGTTGCAGACCATCCAGGATTTTTAGTTTTTGCCGCTCATAGCTGGCGACATCGGACCATGCACGAATAGTGGAGTTATGATGACGCACAATGCTGTTACGAATCATGATAATGGCAATAATGACCAGAAGCGGGATAATGACAAAAACAAAAAATCCCATAAAAGTAGTCCCCAGAAAAAAATAATTATTTTAAAAATTGCGTCAGATCAGTATGTAACTTTTCCAATTCTATTAATTTAAACGTTCTGAGATGGCCACGCAATGTGGAAATATCGCTAATTTTATCGTGTTTACTGGATACCTCAAATAAATCATGTGGTCCCAGATAGCAGAGTATATGGCTTTCCGGGTGAAACAATAAATCGCCCTGACGCTGTTCAAAAAAGTCCGCTAGTCGAAGTACAAAACCAGGCGTGAGCATTTTGGCCATTTGCATCGGATCACTGCCAAAGAAATTTAACTTCTGGTTGGTGCGAATGTCGCTGCTGTGCCAGGGATAAGCATAAGGATAATGAAATTTCTTTCTGGAGGTAGTCACGGCTAGCCCCTGAATCTGAACATCAAAAACAAATACCCCCCAAAGGTCTTTATGTACCTGGGTCAGTTTGACCGGTTGACCTTCCTTATTGCGTACCTGAACTTCATGTACATAATGATATTGAAAGACTAGAACCTGATGTTGTTGACCATCTTCATCTTCCCAGACGGTGCTGGCATAGCGTGAAATTTCATTACTCAGAGAGCCCTGATTAAATACCGGGAACAGACGTTTTAAATGGCTAATAAAATGTAGGGGATTCAGTGGAATAGAAATATGTTGTGGCTGCCTCTGAAAAGCCAGCTGGTATTTTTTGGCGAGCGCCTCATCTTCCAGATAACGAATGACTTCATCCAGTGGCTTTCGATGTTCATAGCTGATATAAGCCCAGAATACCAATAGGCATCCAAAGAAAACACCGCTTTGCATCCAGATATTGGCAGGCGCTACAAAGATGCAGCCAATCAGAAAGAGTCCGATTCCGGCCAGAGCAAGCGGTAAATTATTTTCAAATTTTAAGCTAATTGGGCCATTCCAGGGGTGCAAGCCATCCAATAATTCCTGATAGCTTTTGGCCTGACGACCCAGATCCCAGAGCCGGGCGATATTGCGAAACACCACTTCATTTTTCTTACGTCGAATATGAATGGAATGCTGCACAGACTCGATCGGCATGGGGAGGTTTCCTGCTGATTATTGCGCTTGATCAATCAGCATGGCATCGCCATAACTGAAGAAGCGGTATTTGCTTTCAACCGCGTGCTTGTAAGCATTCAGGATGTTTTCGCGGTTAGATAGAGCCGAAACCAGCATGAGCAGGGTAGATTCCGGTAAATGGAAGTTGGTAATCAGACGATCCACCACTTTGAACTCATAACCCGGATAGATGAAGATTTGAGTATCACCGGTCCAGCCTTTCAGTTCACCACCATTGGCCTGAGCCGCACTTTCGGTCGCACGGGTTGCGGTCGTACCGACAGCAATCACTTTATTACCACGTGCTTTGGTGGCTTTGATCAATTCCATGGATTCATCCGATACCTGACACCATTCGCTGTGCATGATATGGTTTTCGATATCATTGGTACGAACTGGCAGGAAAGTACCTGCACCGACATGCAAGGTCACAAAGGTTTTCTGAATGCCTTTTTCTTCCAGTTTCTTCAGCAACTCTTCATCGAAGTGCAGGGAAGCGGTAGGAGCAGCAACGCTGGCCAGTTTTGTCGGATCATTGAAAACGGTTTGATAACGAACCGTATCAATCTCTTCCGCTTCACGGTTGAAATAGGGTGGAATTGGTAGCGCGCCGTATTTGTCTAAAACATCCAGAATCGGCTGAGAAAACTCGACAATAAACAGATTTTCATGACGGCCTTGAACGGTGACTTTGACTTCATCTGGACCAATAAATAATTCTGCACCAGCTTTAGGTGTATTGCTGGCCTTGATATGACAATGCGCAATGAACTGATCCATCATACGCTCAACCAGTACTTCAACTGCACCACCAGAGGCACGTTTACCTTTCAGGCGCGCTTTCATCACTTTGGTATCGTTCAGAACCAGCAAATCGCCTTCATTCAATAAATCCAGAATATCGGTGAACTGGTGATCGTGATATTGGCCATGTGCATCAAGGTGTAACAGGCGGGAAGCACTACGTTGTTCAAGAGGATAGCGAGCAATCAGCTCATCAGGGAGATCGAAACTAAAATCAGAAAGTTGCATGACAATTTACGATAAAAAAACTGCGGCTAGTATAAACTTTTTTCTTTTTTATGGCGGGAATTGCTCGATTATAAAACAAAAAAATAAGAATTGTTTTAAAATTAGGCAAATGTGTTTTTTCTGCGTTGACAAGTTTTTGAAACAGAGTAATATAGCCGTCATCCACTCCCGAGGTGGTGAAATTGGTAGACGCGGCGGACTCAAAATCCGCTGTCAGAGATGACGTGTCGGTTCGAGTCCGACCCTCGGGACCAAAATTCTGAAGAACCCCAAGCATATTAAGTCTTGGGGTTTTTTATTGCCTAAAAATAAGCATGTGGATGTGAGCTTCTTTGATTGATTGCATTCTTTTTTTTCAATTTTGAAAGAGTTATTTCAGAATAAGTACCTTAATCAGCACCTAAATAAACAAATTGTCTTTATTCTGAATATAAAAAAGCCCCACTCATCAAATTTTTCTTTTTCACCATCAAAAATAAAATTCAGGAGTGGAGCTAGATATTACAGTCTTAATAAATTAAGAAAATTCACCCGTTGAGCGTTCTTTGGCCCAGTCACGCAGGATAAATTTCTGCAATTTCCCGGTTGAAGTTTTTGGAATCTCGGTAATCACTACATCTTTAGGTACTTTAAAACGCGCCAGATGTTGCTTGCAGAATTCGATAATCTCTTCTGCTGTGGCAGTTTGTCCTACTTTCAGTTCGACAAAGGCACATGGCACTTCCTGCCAGCGAGGATCTGGTTTTGCCACCACGGCTGCCGTGAGAATAGCAGGATGCTGATAGAGCACTTCTTCCACTTCCAGCGATGAAATGTTTTCACCACCCGAAATAATCACATCTTTAGAGCGGTCAGTGATTTTTGCATAACCATCAGGTTGGCATACTGCCAGATCGCCAGTATGGAACCAGCCACCGGCAAAGGCTTCTGCAGTTGCTTCCGGATTCTTTAAATAACCTTTCATGACGATGTTGCCACGGAACATGATTTCACCCATGGTCTGACCATCATGTGGCACTTCCTGCATAGTGTCAGGATCAAGCACTTTCATGCCATCTTGCAGTGGATATGGTACACCTTGACGAGAATGCAGTTGTGCCTGCTCCTGAATTGACAGATCTGACCAGCCTGCCTGAGACGCACAGAGCGCAGAAGGGCCATAGGTCTCGGTCAAGCCATAGACGTGAGTTACATTGATACCGATATTGCGCATGCCTTCAATGATTGCAGCGGGAGGCGCAGCACCCGCCACCATCACTTCTACGCGGTGATCAAACTTGGTCTTTTTCTCTTCAGGGGTATTGATCAGCATCGACAGCACAATGGGTGCACCGCAGAAATAATCCACTTTATGTTCAGCAATCAGCTTAAAGATCAGTTCCGGATCAACTTTACGTAAGCAGACGTTCGTACCACCATTGGCTGCCATGGTCCAGGCAAAACACCAGCCATTACAGTGGAACAGCGGTAAGGTCCATAAGTAAGTGGCACGCGGCATCATGCCACAAGCAATGATATTACTGGCTGCATTAATATAAGCGCCACGGTGATGGTAAACCACGCCTTTCGGATTGCCTGTGGTTCCAGAAGTGTAGTTCAGGCTAATCGCATTCCATTCATCATCCGGTAAATGCCATTCAAAATTGGCATCGCCTTGAGCTAGCCAGTCTTCATATTCAATCTGGCCGATACGGGTATCTTCACCCTCGAATTCTTCATCAGTCACGTCAATCACATAAATGTCTTGCTGTGGAACCAATGCCAAAGCTTCTGTTGCAACTGCGGAAAATTCTGGATCGACCAGCAGTACTTTGGTCTCAGCATGTTCCAGCATGAACGCCAATGTTTTGGCATCCAGACGGGTATTTAAAGTATTCAGGACCGCACCCGCCATTGGCACAGCAAAGTGTGCTTCGATCATCGCAGGTACGTTTGGCAGTAAAACTGAAACGGTGTCATTTTTACCGATGCCTAAATTCTGGAGCTGGTGGGCAAACTGACGGCAACGATTGTATTTTTCACGCCAGGTAATACGACGCTTACCATGAATGATCGCATTTTGATTCGGGTAGATATAAGCCGCGCGATCGAGATAGCGTAAAGGTGACAGCGCTACAAAATTGGCAGGGGTGCGCGGTAATTCATCGTATGCCTTAACCATTGTAAAACTCCGTTCTATATTTATTTTTCATATCCTGTTAAAAAAGATATGCAATTCTTGGAAGTCTTGCAGTTATGCTTTAGTCGAGTGCGAATGTATAATTTTAAAAATTTAAATAATTGAATATTAATAAAATTATTTTTAAGCACCGATTTTTTTGAACCTATGGGTTCCCATATTTGCCTTTTTAGGTATTTTACTCTAAATGGGTGTTAAATATAGCCTCAGCCAAGGAATAATAATGAAAATACAACAGGCGGATGCAACATGGCGCAACTGGTCAGGAAGCCAGTACAGTTCTCCTCAAATTTTTGAGCCTAAAGAAATTAATGAATTGCAAAATCTGGTGAAGTCACATGCGCAGTTTCGTGTGGTGGGTGCAGGACATTCATTCAGTGCGCTAGCCAAAACCGATGAGGTATTGATTCGTCTGGATCATTTCAAAGGCGTGATAGATGCAGATGAAGCGACAGCTCAATGTACTGTACAGGCAGGTACGCGTTTATATGAGTTGGGTGAATATCTAGCCCCTCTTAATCAGGCTTTGATCAATCAAGGCGATATTGATCAGCAAAGTCTGGCGGGTGCAGTCTCGACCGGTACGCATGGCACGGGAATTGATTTGCCGTGTTTATCTGCTTTCGTTCAAGGCTTTGAATTACTGACTGCAGATGGCGAATTATTGCAATGTGATGAGCAGCAAAATACGGAAATTTTTCAGGCAGGGCGGGTAGCACTGGGCAGTCTCGGAATACTCACCAAAATCACCCTGCAAAATCGGCCGCGTTATAAATTAAAAGAACAGATCCGGTTGTGTCCGTTAAAAGACATATTTTCCAATATCGATCAATGGAAACATCAGTATCGGCATATTGAGTTTTGGGCTTTTCTGTATGCTGATCAGGTCATGCTGAAAACGCTGGATGAAACGGATGAATGCATTCAGCCGAGAAAAGAAAGCTGGCCATCAGAAGATAGTTTATTAATGTTGTGCTCGGAATTGACAAGGTTATTGCCGTCTACCAATCCTTATCTGCAAAAGCTGCTCGGTGTTTTTGTCAAACCGACCTGTTTTGTGGATTGGTCCAGTCAGATTTTCCCCACACCGCGTAATACCCGATTTAATGAAATGGAATACCAGATTCCGGTCGAACTAGGCTTGCAGTGTCTGGAAGAAGTGCTGCATTGTTTAAGGCAGCATCGTGTGCCGATGTTCTTTCCGATCGAGTTTCGTTATGTCAAAGCGGATGACATCTGGCTCAGTCCGTTTTATCAGCGGGATTCAGTTTCAATTTCTATCCATCAGTTTTATAAGCAGGATTATCACGTCATTTTTAATCTAGTGGAACCGATTTTTCAGAAATATCAGGGGCGACCGCATTGGGGGAAATTGCATAACATGCATGCTGCATCACTGCGTGATTTATATCCAAAATGGCCTGAATTTGTGGCGCTACGTCAGCAACTGGATCCGCAGAAAAAATGGCTGAATCTCTACTTGAAACAACTGTTTCTGGCTAAGTAGCAGGAGTAAAAGATGCGATCAACTTATTTTCAGCAATTGACTCAAGACCTAAAACAGCAGGGTACAGGTACACCACAACTGATTCTGGATTTGGTTCAGTATCAGCATAATCTGGATGTTGTGCAGGCAAAACTACCTCCGCAGTTAAAGCCTCGTCTGGTGGTGAAATCTCTGTCCAGTACTGAGTTGCTTCAATTCGCTAGTGAAAAGCTGAATACCCAGCGTTTTATGGTATTTCATCTGCCACATCTTCGGGAAATTATCGGAGCATTTGAGCAAGCGGACATTCTACTCGGTAAGCCAATGCCGGTTCATGCAGCGCAGCGCTTTTATCAAAGCTGGTTTGGTCAAATGGACTTAAATACTCAAGTAAATATTCAATGGCTGATCGATAGTCAGGCACGTCTGGAGCAGTATCTGCAACTCGCCCAAAACCTGAATGTCTGCCTGAATATAAATATTGAAATTGATGTGGGGCTGCATCGCGGAGGAGTAAGCAGTCAGGAACAGTTTGTAGCCCTACTCAAGCTGATTCAGCAGCATCCTCTGAATCTAAAATTTTCCGGATTAATGGGCTATGATGCGCATGTAGCCAAACTGCCAAAGATTCTCAAAAGACTTGAAAAAAGTTATCAGCAATCACAGCAGATTTATCAACAATTCAAGATGACGCTGCAGCAATTTCCTGATTTATGGCATGAAAACCTATGTTTTAATGGTGGCGGCAGTCCGACCTTTATGCAGCATTGCCAGCAGAGTGTTTGTAATGATCTGGCTTTTGGTTCCATGCTACTTAAACCCAGTGACTTCGATCTGAAAAATCTCTCTGCTTTAAAATGTGCCTTGTGGATTGCCACACCAATTTTAAAAGTGCTGCCTTATGGCCAGATTCCCGGTCTGGAAGTATTTAATTATCTACCGCATCAGTATAAAGCATTATTTATTTATGGTGGCTACTGGCAGGCGGACTATTATTTTCCAGAAAAAAGCCAGCCGCATATTTTATATGGACGCAGTAGCAATCAGGAAATGGTTCTGGTATCGAAATCTTGCGAACTGAAAGTCGATGATTATGTGTTTTTAAGACCAACTCAAAGCGAAGCCATCATTCCCCAGTTTTCTCAATTGTATGTCTATATCGAAAGGCAATTTGAAGCGTGGCAAACCTTTAGAGAATAAATAATTCTTGAGTGAATAATGATCTTAACTCATTGCAGCTCAAAAGAACTTTTTGGTGATAAATCCTATTTTTATTAGGGAAAAGGTTTAATCATTGGCTCAAGCCGTGTAAAATTCTAGGCGATTTTTTATTTATCCACCGTTTTTATCTTTTGAGGTTCTCCCTCGATCATAATCTCGCGGTGACATGCTCCATGGTACGGGGCATCACTCCTTAAGGATTTCATATGCCAATTATCACTTTGCCAAATGGCGATCAAAAACAGTTTGATCACGCCGTATCTGTGATGGAAGTTGCTCAAAGCATCGGTCCTGGTCTTGCAAAAAATACCGTTGCAGGTCGTGTAAACGATCGTCTAGTGGACGCGTGCGATCTGATTACTGAAGACGCAACCTTACAAATCATCACGCCTAAAGATGAAGAAGGTGTCGAAATTATTCGTCACTCTTGCGCACACTTGGTGGGTCATGCCGTTAAGCAATTGTTCCCAGAAGCAAAGATGGTCATTGGTCCAGTCATTGAAGAAGGTTTCTACTATGACATCTGGATGCCACGTCCATTTACTTTAGATGACATGGCTGCGATTGAAGAGCGTATGAAAAAGCTCATCGATCAAGACTATGATGTCGTGAAAAAAATGACTCCGCGTGATGAAGTGATTGCAGAATTCACAGCCCGTGGTGAAGAATACAAATTGCGCCTGATCGCAGACATGCCTGAAGAAACTCAAATGGGCCTGTACTACCATCAGGACTATCTGGATATGTGCCGTGGTCCGCACGTACCAAATACCAAATTCTTAAAATCATTCAAGCTGACTAAAATCTCTGGTGCTTACTGGCGCGGTGATGCGAAGAACGAACAGCTACAACGTATTTATGGTACAGCTTGGGCTGATAAGAAACAGCTTGCAGCGTATGTAAAACGTATTGAAGAAGCGGAAAAACGTGACCACCGTAAAATCGGTAAAGCCTTAGACTTGTTCCATATGCAGGAAGAAGCACCAGGTATGGTGTTCTGGCATCCGAACGGCTGGACCATTTACCAAGTGCTTGAACAATACATGCGTAAAGTTCAGCAAGAAAACGGCTACCTTGAAATCCGTACTCCTCAAGTGGTGGATTTCACCCTTTGGGAAAAATCAGGTCATGCGGCAAACTATGCTGAAAACATGTTCACGACTCATTCCGAGAACCGTAATTATGCCGTGAAACCGATGAACTGTCCTTGTCACGTGCAAGTGTTCAACCAGGGTTTAAAATCATATCGTGATCTTCCAATCCGTTTAGCGGAGTTTGGTTCATGTCACCGTAACGAGCCATCAGGTTCTTTACACGGCATCATGCGTGTACGTGGCTTTACCCAAGATGATGCGCATATTTTCTGTACTAAAGAACAAATCGGTACCGAAGTTGCAGACTTTATCAAATTGACACTAGACGTATACAAAGATTTTGGCTTCGAAGAAGTACAAATGAAGTTGTCGACTCGTCCTGAAAAACGTGTAGGTGATGATGCACTTTGGGATATGGCAGAAAAATCTTTGGCAGATGCTTTAGATGCTGCTGGCCTGGATTGGGATTTACAACCAGGTGAAGGTGCATTCTACGGTCCGAAGATCGAATTCTCATTGAAAGATTGCTTAGGCCGAATCTGGCAGTGTGGTACCATTCAATGTGACTTCAACCTTCCAGAACGTCTGGATGCCTCTTATGTTACTGAAGACAACGATCGTGATCAGCCTGTGATGTTGCACCGTGCAATTCTTGGCAGTTTCGAACGTTTTATTGGTATACTGATTGAACACTACGCGGGCTTTATGCCACCTTGGTTATCACCAGTGCAAGCGTGTGTCATGAATATTACTGATGCTCAAGCCGAGGCTTGTGAGTCAGTCGTCGCGAAACTTAAAGAAAACGGAATTCGTGCAATTTCTGACTTGAGAAATGAGAAAATCGGCTTTAAGATTCGTGAACGTACTTTAGAGCGTATTCCTTACTTATTGGTACTTGGGGACCGTGAGGTAGAGGAAGGTACTGTGAATGTCCGTACCCGCTCAGGAAAAAATTTGGGTACTATGTCAATCGATGCTTTCGTTGACTTAGTAAAAGCAGCCGTTGCCGAACGCGGCCGGTACATTGTGGAGTAACAGCGATTAAACAGCCTGACCGTAATCAACAGGGCGGTAATAAATCAAACCGTCCTGCCTTGAATGATGAAATTCGTGCTAAAGAAGTTCGTCTTGTAGACGAAAATGGTGAGCAAAAAGGTATTGTAAGCCTTGCGGAAGCATTGCGCGCAGCAGAAAATGTTGAGCTTGATCTTGTTGAGATCGTAGCCAATGCTGAGCCACCTGTTTGCAAAATCATGGACTTCAATAAGCATTTGTTTGATCTGAAACAAAAGCAGAAAGAAGCGAAGAAAAAACAACATCAAGTCCAGGTGAAAGAAATCAAGCTACGTCCTGCGACAGATGTAGGTGATTACAACGTAAAATTACGTGCAATCATCAAATTCCTTGAAGAAGGAAACAAGGTTAAAATTACCCTGCGTTTCCGTGGTCGTGAAATGGCTCACCAGCAACTGGGTCTGGCTCAACTGCAAAAAGTTGAAGCAGACGTCGTTGAATATGGTGTTGTTGAACAAGCACCAAAAATGGAAGGTCGTCAAATGGGTATGCTGCTTGGTCCTAAAAAGAAAAAGTAAGCATCTCTTGATGAAAAAAGCCCTGCATTTGCAGGGCTTTTTTATGAGGTAACTTAATTTTTTATTGAGTAGGGTAGGATTTTCCTGCTTCTACAATCGGAATATTGGCCTCAGTGGGTACATAAATTATTTGTTGAATACGACCTTCACGTAGGGCTTCACCAAATGCACCAATAAATTCCTGCTTGCGATATTCAGGATAATCTTTAGCTGCCTGCCCAACGAGTTTAATAGCTTCTGCACGCAGTTTGGCACTTTCCAGTTCCGCTTTTGCAACTTGCACTTGAATCATTTTAGATTGTTCTGCTTCAGCCAATGCTGCCTGACCATCCATCCCTTGTTTCCAAACTTTATAATGTGGCCAGCCAAACAATAGCAGTAAAATGACAATCAATAAAAAGAAGAGCAAGCCCAATAGCATGAATGGACTTAGGGCGTTGCGACGGACATAATTCATAGTGCACCTACGGCAGATTTTTTTATCTATGGTATTTATTGAATGTTTTATTCTGTTTCAGAAAAGCATAGCCGAAATTTTATGTAAATCAACTATATGTGGTGATAGGGGAAAGTCCCAACCAGAACACCATTTTTTAATAACTGCTTTTTATCCTTTGAAATCTGATGAGATAAATTTCTTTCAGCTTAAACTTCATGATTAAAATTGCTTTTGAATCAGCCTTTATGATCTTAAATTCCAAGCACTGTACATGGCTTGAATAATTTCCTTGGCTTGCTGGCGGGAAAACATCGATAAATGAATCCGGAATAATCTTAAACAGAGTCGGTCGCGCCAACTGGGCTGACAAAGAATAAAATCGAGAGCGCCATCCCGCTGATTAATTTGATGAGCGGGAAGTCTGGTTAGCCAACGTTTGGTACGGGCTTTAATTGAATCATATTGAGGATTGATAAAGCTATAATGGACGGCTTCACGATATAAACACAGGCTTATCCGGTAACCTGCCAAAGTGTAATAAATTGTCCGCGAGGTGATTTTTAGTTTAATGCTATATACCAAGAGCGATAGCATCAGGAAACCCAGCATATAGCCATAAAAGCTTGGAGACTCCTGCCATAAAAATACCAATCCTCGAATAAAACTGGAAGGAGGATCTGGAGTATGAAGGTATAAGGTCATCAAAATTCCAATGGGATAGCAAAGAAGGAGAAGTCCCATATGTTTCATCGTCTGGGCACTTTGATGAAACAGAATAATATCTGATGTGCTCATATTATTATTTTTATAATGAGTGAAAATTGAACACTTTCAAGCTTAAGGATTCTGTCCTAAAAAAGAAAGACCCATTCGGGTCTTTCTTTTCGTTGAGGATCAGCTTTGCTGCTCGTTAGATTCATTTTTTTCAGCTAACAGTTTTTTGCCAATCGGAATCTGACGAGGCAATTTTTCTTCTGGCACATTGCGCTGCAATTCGATTTTCAATAAACCATTTTCAAATTCAGCTTGTTGTACCTCTACATGTTCATCCAGTCTTAAAGACAATTTGAATGAACGGTGGGCGATGCCTTTATGCAGGAATTCCACAGTCGTATCTGAATTTTCTTCCACCGCTTTACCGCTAATGGTCAGAACCTGATTTTCCAGATTGATCTCTAGCTGGTCTTCATTGAATCCGGCAGCAGAAACCACAATGCGGTAATTGTTGTCGCCGGTTTTTTCAATGTTGTAATGTGGATAGTTCGGTGCCTCACTTTGCATTGCATAATCAAAAAGGTCATTAAAGCGGTCAAAACCGATACTACGACGGAATAGTGGGCTAAGACTGAAATTGCTCATTGATCTTACCTCCTGATCTCAGAAAAGTTTTTTAAACAACATGCAATTCTTCAATATGAACTCAGTGATTAGAAACAATCTCCTGAATAGATCATTGCTCTATTTCTAATATAGGATTGAGGCGAAGCTTTTCAAGCCTCAAGATTTAAAAATATTTGAACCCATCTTGAGCTAAAAATAATGCTTTGAATTTAGCGATTTTACTGCTGAATCTATAACAAAATATGCGGAAGTAAGGCTTTAAATCATGCTATAACTAGATCAAATTTCAATAATGTCATGTAAAAACGAAAAGGTAACAGGTAATAACATGATTGATCTCTATTATTGGGGAACGCCCAATGGCCATAAAATTACCATCGCATTAGAAGAAATGGGCTTGGAGTATAAAATTTTCCCGATCAATATTCTGGAAAATGACCAGTTTCAACCTGATTTTTTACGTATCTCTCCAAATAACAAAATTCCTGCGATTGTGGATCAGGATGGCCCGCGTGGTGAACCGATTTCAGTCTTTGAATCTGGCGCGATTCTGCAATATTTGGGTCGTAAAACCGGCCTGTTTTATCCGGATGATGAGCAGCAACGTGTTGAAGTTGAGCAATGGCTAATGTGGCAAATGGGTGGCTTGGGTCCAATGCTGGGGCAGAATCATCACTTTAGCCGTTTTGCTCCTGAGCGTATCCCGTATGCCACTGATCGCTATGTCAATGAAACCAAGCGTCTATACGGGGTTCTGAACAAACAGCTGATTGGTCAAAAATATGTAGCCGGTGAGTATTCGATTGCGGATATGGCTATTTTGCCATGGGTGTTACGTCATGAATGGCAGCAAATTGATCTGGCAGATTATCCGGAAGTACAGGAATATGTGACACGCCTGACTGCGCGTCCAGCGGTGCAAAGAGCGTTAGCAATACAGGTCAGATAAGTCTGGCCTTTGTGCTAAACTAGATAAAAGTAGATTAAACCACCTTTGGGTGGTTTTTTATTGGGTGAGTATATGAAAGATTTTTTCCTGAACTTTACTAAAATCGTGGAAACAAATCCTCGAATTTACTGGAGTATTATTTTCGGTATCGCAGCTTGTCTGCTGCTGTTTATTGCTGAAATTGTGCATGTGGATCAGGTGATCAGTGCCTTGAATACCAAGGATCGTCAGATTTTAAATACAGCTCTTGAGCCGATCACCCAGAAATATCAATGGTCACGTATTTTGGTCATGGTTATGGCTATAGTCTGGGCGAATTGGGAATATCTTAAAGCCAAGAAAAAACTGGGTTTAAGCCGTTAGTCTCGGGATGTCCCTGTTTCTGCTCTTTCTTGCCGCTTTTGGTGCAGCCACTTTATTACCGCTGCAGTCGGAAGCGGTTTTGCTGGGTTTATTATGGCAAGGGAGCTATTCGGCGGCCTTGCTCATCATGATCGCAAGTGCTGGAAATATCTTGGGTTCCTGTGTGAACTGGTATCTGGGGTTCAAGATTGAGCAATATAAGCATAAAAAATGGTTTCCAGTCTCTGAGCAGCAGATGCTGAAAGCCCAAAGTACCTATCAGAAATACGGCTATTGGTCATTATTGCTGAGCTGGGTGCCGATTATTGGCGATCCAATTACATTAATTGCCGGTTTGCTTAAGGAAAATTTTACCCGTTTTATCTTGATAGTCAGTATTGCCAAAATTGGACGTTATCTGTTTGTCTATTGGGCTTATGCGATGTTTTAAAAAAAGAGGCATAAAGCCTCTTTTTATTTATATTCATCATTAGTGCGCAGAATTTTCTTGATTGAAAAACCTTTGCACATCAGAACTAAAAATTATTTTTCATTTCCTTTGGTAATATCAACTCCAAACAGATCCTTGGTTCTCGCCCAGCTGATGGCAACCACCAGTAGGGTCATGCTGCCACCAAACACTGTAGCCATAATCGTACCCATATATCTCGCAGCCAAACCAGACTCAAAAGCACCCAGTTCATTACTAGACGAGACAAACATGCCGTTTACTGCAGCAACCCGGCCACGCATATTATCGGGTGGATAAATCTGTAAAATCGTTTGGCGAATCACCACTGAAATACTGTCACAAGCCCCGGTCATGGCAAGAGCAAACAGAGATAGCCACATCGAGTTGGAGAAAGCAAATAGTAAAGTAAAGACACCGAAACCTGCGACTGCAAGCAGCATATTACGCCAGGCATGTTGCGTAGGCGGAAAGCGGGTCAGGACAATCATGGTTATCAGCGCACCAATGGAAGGAGCAGCCCGTAAATAACCCAAACCCTCTGGACCAACTTTTAGAATATCCTCTGCAAAAATCGGTAAGAGGGCAATCACCCCACCAAACAATACCGAAACCAGATCTAGAGAAATCGACCACAGTACAATTTTGCTGTTCCAGATAAAACGGAAACCATCGCCCAGACTATGCAGGACATTTTCAGTTTCAATTTTAGGAAAATCGCGCTTTTGCAATAAGTTAATCAGAACAAAACAGATGCTGACCAGTACTGTGACAGTTAGAAGACTGGTTTCCCGACCTAAAAATGCCAGCATAAAACCACCGAGCATCGGCCCGATAATTACACCACTTTGCCAGCCAATTGTGGTCCAGGTCGCTCCATTGGCATAGAGTGCACGTGGAATCAGAAAGGGTTTTAGTGAAGTTGCTGAAGGATTATAAAAGCCACGAATGGTACCCAGACAGAAAATGACGGCATAAATTCCCCAAGATAATTGACTGGTGCTGAGGTTTCCCAAGCCGTGATAATGAAACAGTGACCAGAGAATAAGCGGCATCGGAATGGCGAAAAATAAACAGATTTTCATAATAGTCTGCTTATTAAAACGATCCGCAACATATCCACCCCATAAAGAAAGGGAAATAAATGGAATCGCCTCTGCCAGACCAATCAGTCCTAAGGTCAGCGGGTCTTTGGTAATCTGATATAGTGAATAGGCAACAATAATTTCCTGAATCAGAATGGCTAAAGTCAAACAAAACTGATTTAAGGTGACAATAGAAAAGTCTCGGTAACGGAGTGCGGCAAACGCATCGGACTGAATGTGCATAAAAAGCTGCAACTGAAAAAATTGACAAATTATAAAGTGATATCACAAGCAGTATATAAATTCATCATTCAATTCTTATTGTAAAAAATGCTAAGTTTGCAGATTCATCAAGAAAAAAAGACTAGTGCTTTTGTTTTAAGCAAAGATGCATTAGAATATCGGCTCCCTTACCTGCAGGGCGTTCTTGCAATGGTGCAGACGTGCCGAACAGGTGTTCAAAAGAGGTTGTTATGCCTAAGATGAAAACTCGCCGTGGTGCAGCTAAACGCTTCAAAGCGACTGCTAACGGTTTTAAGCGTAAACAAGCGTTCAAACGCCACATTTTGACCAAAAAATCTGCTAAGCGTATTCGTCAATTGCGCGGCTGTGTAATGGTTCACGTAAGTGACGTTGCTTCAGTTCGTCGTATGTGCCCGTACATCTAAGGAGATTATAAATGGCTCGTGTAAAACGTGGTGTACAGGCTCATCGCCGTCACAAAAAAATTCTTGCTCGCGCTAAAGGTTACTATGGTGCTCGTTCACGCGTTTACCGCGTAGCGTTCCAAGCGGTAATCAAAGCTGGTCAATACGCTTACCGTGACCGTCGTCAGAAGAAACGTCAATTCCGTGCTCTATGGATTGCGCGTATCAACGCTGGTGCACGTCAAAACGGTTTATCGTACAGCCGTATGATCGCTGGCTTGAAAAAAGCTCAGGTTATCATCGACCGTCGCGTACTTGCTGACATCGCTATGCATGACGCAGTTGCGTTTGCAGCTCTAGCTTCTAAAGCTAAAGATGCGTTGGCTGCATAAGTCTTTATGACTTAGAAAAAAGACCGCTTTTAGCGGTCTTTTTTTATGCTTAAATAAAATCAGTGGGATCTTTGATTTTTTAAATCATTTATTTATTGATTTGGTGGAGATTAAAGCTCCACCAAGCTAAAGTGATTATTTATAGACAATATATTTTATTAAAGTCCGAAATAGTAGCCAATCAGACAGATCACAATCGTGATCAGAATCAGTTTGATCACACTTGAAGCACCGGTTTTATGGTGACTTTGTGGTCGTTCAGCTTTAGAGACTTTGACCGCGCGATCCTCAGTATTCATCCCTGTAAAAGGATCAGGCGTCACTTTAGGAGTGAGTTGTGCGGTTTTATAATGATTGGCCACTTTCACAATGAACTTGGCACTGATTTCATCGATTTTTTGTGCAAAGTGGCGCAGATTTAATTGCTGCTCTGGATTCAGTACCTGACCATCATCGTTATAAGGGTGTTGAATCTTCGTCTGAATAAAATCACTTAATGCATCCAGACGGTACAAGGTCTGATGAGCATAATCAGATGAATAATCCGTTGGGATTAAAGCAAGATGACTTGGATTTTCTGAGTGAGACTGAATCGTTGGGGTAGTACCGTAATAAGGCAAACCAGTATAAGTAGGCTCAGTGAATCCTTGAGCTAAATGATGTTCAAATAATTCCTGTTCAGTATAGGTATGAATATCATCCCAATTTGGCTGCACTAGATCAGCATCAATTCTTTTGGCCAGTTTACTGTTCAGTTCGTAACGCCAGAATACTTCATGACGTAAAGGCGACTGTTGGGCTTCCGGTGCTTCATAATCATTATCAGCGGTATACCATTCAGCCAGTTCCTTACCGATCATCCAGGCGGTTTTACCTTGAGCATGATGACTGATAATCACATGAGCCAAAGGAACCAGTTCGACATTGGCATTAGGGTTATTTTCATCTTCCAGTAAATGTGAAGAATGTAGACTAATACGACGAACCCCTTGTTTTTTCAGACCTTCTAACCAGATTTGAAAGTGCTGTGCCAGTAAATGCTGGGAAATCAGATCTCGAAAAGTTAAATGGTGCTGATTAAAAATGGAGTGATTCAGCCAGCGGCTGAAACTGAGATCCTGAGTTAAAAACTCATTGCCATAAGTGACGAGGGTCAGTTGCTGTTTCCAAATTTGATCGAGTGCCATAGTGATTTGATCTGATTGATATTATGTTTATCTTATACTTTTTATAATTCATGATGCTATTCTAATTTTCATTAAAAGCGCACTTCATCAACTCGCCTAAAAACTGTTAGAATATGGGGTTTTTAAAAATATTTCTAACCTGTTGCTTTGAGAGTTACTATGTCACTGGAAGCCCTGACCACTGAAGCGCTCGCTGCGATTGCAGCAGCTCAAGACCTTGCTGCACTTGATCAAGTACGAGTGCAATTTACGGGGAAAAAAAGCCAGCTCGCGGAACAATCTAAGTCGCTGGGGAAAATGGATCCTGAACAACGTAAAGCGTTCGGGGCACAAATTCACGCAGTTCGTGAAGCCATCACAAGTGCTTTGACACAACGTCAGGCTGAACTGCAAAAAGCTGCACTAGAACAAAAGCTTGCTAGTGAAACAATTGATATTACCTTGCCCGGTCGTGGCCAACAGGTGGGCAGCATCCACCCAGTGACCCAAGTACAAGAACGTATCTGTCAATTCTTCACCAAAGCAGGGTTTACAGTAGCGACTGGTCCAGAAGTTGAAGATGACTATCACAACTTCGAAGCATTGAATATTCCGGGTCATCACCCTGCACGTGCCATGCACGACACTTTCTACTTTGATGTGAACCATCTGCTACGTACCCATACTTCGGGTGTACAGATTCGTACCATGGAAACCCAGCAGCCACCAATTCGTATCGTGTGCCCAGGCCGTGTATACCGTTGTGACTCTGACCAGACACATTCACCAATGTTCCATCAGATCGAAGGCTTATACGTTGCTGAAAATACCAGCTTTGCTGAATTAAAAGGTTTATTGGTAAACCTGCTAAACGAATTCTTCGAAAAAGATTTGAAAGTGCGTTTCCGTCCGTCTTATTTCCCGTTCACTGAGCCAAGTGCTGAAGTGGACATTATGGATGAGCGTGGCAAATGGTTAGAAGTTTTGGGTTGCGGTATGGTGCATCCAAATGTACTTCGCGCTGCGGGTATTGATCCAGACAAATACAAAGGCTTTGCATTTGGTTTAGGTGTAGAACGTTTTGCAATGTTGCGTTATGGCATTAATGACCTGCGTATGTTCTATCAAAACGATGTGCGTTTCTTACGCCAGTTTGCTTAAAACTTTTATTTAATCCTCTCCTAACCTCTCCTTTAAAAAAGGAGAGGGACTCCGCGAAAAGATAGGAGTTCTCTCCCTTTGAAGAAGGGGGAATCAGAGGGGGATTCTAGAGATTGAAATTACAGGTTTTTTATAAATGAAAATTAGCGAAAATTGGCTACGCACATGGGTTAACCCAGCCATCGATAGCGAAAAACTGTCTGACCAACTGACTATGCTGGGCTTGGAAGTAGATGATTTGTCTCCAGCTGCAAAACCGTTCACAGGTGTGGTTGTGGGTGAAGTCCTGACTGTCGAACAGCATCCTGATGCAGATCGCTTACGTGTAACGACTGTGAACATTGGTTCAGGTGAGCCTTTGCAAATCGTGTGTGGTGCACCGAACGTACGTGCCGGTATGAAAGCACCAGTAGCTACCATCGGTGCAGTATTACCAGGCGATTTTAAAATCAAGAAAGGCAAACTGCGTGGTGTTGAATCACAAGGTATGTTATGCGGCGCTTCAGAAATCGATCTTGAAGATAAAATTGATGGTCTGTTAGAACTGCCTGCAGATGCACCAGTCGGTGTCAATGTTCGTGAATATTTAGACCTTGATGACAACGTGATTGATATCAGCATCACTCCGAACCGTGGTGACTGTTTCAGTATTCGCGGGATCGCACGTGAAATTGGTGTAATTAACCAATTGCCTGTCACTGCACCTGAAATTAAAGAAGTTGCAGCAACTCTTGCAGATGAGAAGAAAGTCGTTGTTGAAACTGAAGGTTGTGCACGTTACCTCGGTCGTGTGATCAAAAACGTCAATACCAAAGCACCAACCCCTGAGTGGATGGAACGAGCTTTAGTACGTGCCGGTATCCGTCAGCACAGTATTCTGGTCGACATCACCAACTATGTATTGATGGAACTGGGTCAACCTCTGCATGCATTTGATGGCGGTAAGGTTCAGGGTTCAGTGCATGTGCGTCAAGCCAAAGCAGGTGAAAAACTGGTTCTATTAAATGAACAGGAAGTGGAACTGCAAGACGACGTGATGGTAATCGCAGATGATGAAAAAGCATTAGCGATTGCAGGGATTATGGGGGGCCTGTCTTCATCAGTAACTGATGAAACTACTGAAATCTTCCTGGAATCAGCATTTTTCGCGCCATTGCATATTGCTGGCCGTGCTCGTCGTTTCGGTCTGCATACGGATGCGTCACAACGTTATGAACGTGGTGTAGACTTTGAACTTCCTATGATCGCAATGCACCGTGCTTCTCAGTTGATTGCTGAGCTTGCAGGCGGTGAGTTTGGTCCAATCATTGTAGCTGAAAAATCAGAGCTGTTACCAAAACGTGAAGCGATTGAGCTAGAACAAGCTCAAGTCGATCAATTATTAGGTTATACAGTTGAATCAGATTTCATTACAGATGCTTTAATGCGTTTAGGTTGTGAAGTGACTGTAAAAGCTGAAGGCCAGTGGTCAGTGGTTCCTCCATCACACCGTTATGATATGGCAATTTACCAAGACCTGATTGAAGAAGTTGCCCGTATTCACGGTTATGACAATATTCAAATCAGCTTACCGGTCATTGATGTGAAGTTGGCGAAATATGAAGATCAATTCGAACTAACTCAGCTTCGTCAAACAGCCGTGACCTTGGGTTATCAGGAAGCGATCAGCTTCAGTTTTGCTGACCTGAAACTGGAAAAACAGTTAAATCCAGAAGTTAATCCATTGGCATTGGCGAACCCAATTTCAAGCGATTTGGCAGTGATGCGTTCAACTTTACTGTCTAGCCTGATTCCATGCGTACAGTACAACGTTAACCGTCAGCAAAACCGTGTGCGTTTCTTCGAACTTGGTCTGCGTTTTGATTACCAGAATGCGGCTTCAATTCATGATCTGAAACAGATTCCAACTTTTGCCTTGATTGCCACAGGTTCACGTACGCCTGAAACCTGGCATGGTAAAGCACAGCCAATGGATTTCTTTGACTTCAAAGGTGACATTGAGGAAATTCTGGCAGCTGCGCGTCTAAATGTGGAATATGTACGTTCTGAACGTAGCTGGTTACATCCTGGTCAATCTGCTGAAATTCTAGTTAATGGTCAGTCAATTGGCTACTTAGGTCGTTTACATCCGTCGCTGGAAGATGAGCTCGATTTGGCGACGACTTGGGTCGCTGAATTAGATCAATCGGCTGTTTTGCAAACTTATGTATCTAATTTTACAGAATTATCACGTTTTCCATCGGTTCGACGTGATATTGCGCTTTTAATTAGTGATAAGATTAATGTTAGCGAAATTCAGGGACTTATCGAAAAAACAGGTGGAGAGCTTCTAGGCTCGACATGGTTGTTCGATGTGTACACTGGACAAGGAGTAGAAGAAGGGAAACGCTCACTGGCATTTGCACTTCTCTGGCAGCATCCAAGCCGTACACTGGAAGATGCTGAAATTAAATCAGGTATGGATAATATCCTTCAGGTGTTGGAAAACACTTACCAAGCGACATTGAGGGCTTCATGACAGCATTAACAAAAGCAGAAATGGCTGATCATTTAAGTGAGCTCACGAGTTTAAACCGTCGTGAAGCTAAACAAATGGTCGAGTTGTTTTTCGACGAGATTAGCCAAGCGCTAATCTCGGGCGAACAAGTAAAATTATCGGGTTTCGGTAACTTTGAGTTGCGTGATAAGCGTCAACGTCCAGGCCGTAATCCGAAAACGGGCGAAGAGATTCCGATCTCTGCACGCCGTGTTGTTACGTTCCGCGCGGGACAGAAGTTCCGTCAACGTGTGGGGAATGAGCAGATCAATTGATCTGCTTTTTTTCATTTAAAAATTTTATTTTTTTAATCTTTTATATTTCTAAACAAAAAAAAGAGAGCCAAAGGCTCTCTTTTTTGTACTGAATAATCGTAAAGATTATTGAGCAGCAGCTTCAGAAGCAGCAGTAGCTTGAGCAGCAGCGTCAGTAGCAACAGCAGCAGCAGCGTCAGCTTCAGCAACAGCAGCAGCGTCAGAAGCAGCAACTTCAGAAGTAGCTTCTACAGCAGCAGCGTCAGCAGCAGCTTCAGCTTCAGAAGCAGCTTCTACAGCTTCAGATGCAGCTTGGTTAGCGTCAGCAGCAGCGTCGTCAGCTTTTTTAGCACAACCAACGAAAGCTAAAGTAGTAGCAACTGCAGCAGCAATAGCGATTTTTTTGAATAACATGGCATCACTCTCTAAAAAATTGAGATTAAAAAAAACCAAAGTCAGGCTGTAATATGCTTTTATTATTCCTAATAGTGTTAGGGACTAACAACGCAGGAGCAGTCTAACTGGTCTGCAAATATGCTATCACTGCGCATTTTTAATTGCTACTAGGGGAACATCAAAAACAGTGAAAAAACGATAAAAATTAAGGGTTTTTTAACAGAAAATAACAATTAATTGAAAGATATAGATTGGAGAAAGGCTTATTAAGCTTATAAAAATTATACAGTTATTTATCTGTTTATTTTAATAATCAAAAACTTAAAAATAAGTTTACAGATATCTCATTACATTGTTTCATTGTGTAACATGCGTCAACCATAAAAAAAGGCCACCTTGAATGGTGACCTTTCCGATAATTTTAGTTCGATGCTTTGCGTTTCATTTGATCAAAGAAATCATCATTGGTCTTGGTTTCTTTCATGCGGTCAAGCAAGAATTCCATCGCGACCAGTTCATCTTGGGTATGCAGAAGTTTACGTAGAATCCAGACTTTACGAAGTTTGTCTTCGGACATTAAACGTTCTTCACGACGCGTACCGGATTTCTTGATATTCATCGCAGGGAAGACGCGTTTTTCCGCAATACGGCGATCTAGCGTGATTTCCTGGTTACCTGTACCTTTGAATTCTTCGTAAATGACTTCATCCATTTTACTGCCGGTTTCAATCAGTGCAGTAGAAATGATAGTAAGAGAACCGCCTTCTTCGATATTACGTGCCGCGCCGAAGAAACGTTTTGGACGTTCAAGTGCATGTGCATCTACACCACCAGTTAATACCTTACCTGATGAAGGAATCACAGTGTTATATGCACGTGCCAGACGGGTAATCGAATCCAGCAGAATCACCACATCTTTCTTGTGTTCAACTAAACGTTTGGCTTTTTCAATCACCATCTCAGCCACTTGAACGTGACGGGCAGGTGATTCATCAAAGGTAGAAGCGACCACTTCACCGCGAACGGTACGTTCCATTTCGGTGACTTCTTCAGGACGTTCATCAATCAGAAGGACAATCAGGAAACATTCAGGGTTATTACGAACAATCGATTGAGCGATGTTCTGTAATAGCATGGTTTTACCAGCTTTCGGTGGTGCAACGATAATTGAACGTTGACCTTTACCAATTGGTGCCACCAGATCGACGACACGTGCAGTTAAATCTTCAGTCGTACCATTACCAAGTTCCATCACTAATTGTTCAGTAGGGAACAATGGAGTTAAGTTTTCGAACAAGATCTTGTTACGTGAATTTTCCGGGGTATCGTAGTTAATCTGATTGACTTTCAGCAAAGCAAAATAACGCTCACCTTCTTTAGGCGGACGAATGGTTCCCGTAATGGTGTCACCGGTACGCAGGTTAAAGCGGCGAATTTGTGATGGGCTGACATAGATATCGTCAGGACCTGCCAAATAAGAGCCTGCTGCAGAGCGTAAGAAGCCAAAACCATCTGACAAAATTTCTAGAACGCCATCACCAAAAATCTCTTCGCCATTCATCGCATGGCGTTTTAAGATGGCAAAAATAATGTCTTGCTTACGGTTACGAGCCATACCTTCAAGGCCCATAAACTCGGCAATCTTGATGAGTTCGCCAATCGGTTTTTTCTTGAGTTCGGTTAAATTCATAGGTGGTCAGATAGAATCAAAGTTCTAAGGTATAGGTTAGAAAGGGAGTAACATTCGGCCGCATATAAGCATTCAAACGAAAGCAATTGAATTTGCACAAGAACAATTCAGAGGTCTGTTTGATTGTTTCAAAGAGAAATGTGAAAACAATTTCTATTGCCGAGCGGCATGTTATGTAATGTGTCTTGTAAGAAACTGACAGGATTTAGCATCCTTTATCTCTTGAAGTTGAAATATAAGAGAGAAACAGGTTTTTGTCAATTTATAGACGAAAAAAATACGCAACCTTTGGTCGCGTATTTTTAGTTGAACATTTAGTGCTTAGATATTTTGATCAATAAATGCAGTCAATTTAGATTTTGGTGCTGCACCGATTTGAGTCGCTACCACTTCACCATTTTTGAACATCAATAACGCTGGAATGTTACGAATATTGAAATTCACAGCAGTTTGTTCGCAAGATGTTACGTCAACTTTGACAATTTTCACTTTGCCTTGATATTCATCAGCCAGTACTTCAAGTACAGGGGCAATAGCTTTACATGGCGCACACCAGCCAGCCCAGAAATCAACCAGCACAGGAACGTCTGATTGAAGAACGTCTGCTTCGAAGTTTGCGTCAGTAGTGTTTACGGTGTTGCCAGAC
This sequence comes from Acinetobacter sp. YH12235, assembly GCF_013417705.1. Lineage (NCBI taxonomy): Bacteria > Pseudomonadati > Pseudomonadota > Gammaproteobacteria > Moraxellales > Moraxellaceae > Acinetobacter > Acinetobacter sp. YH12235. The sequence goes on from NZ_VPDL01000013.1 coordinate 66,466, forward strand.
ATGGAGTGCTCCAGAATTAATTTTATAAAGATAACTATAATTATTAGTATTACATAGCCATCTTTAACAATGTAGGGGAATCTGTAAATTTTCAAGCTTTAATGTTGTTTTGTCTAATGGATGATCACGATAGTCACCATCGCCTCATACAATTGTCCTATAAATGAAAAAAATAATTACGCGAAATTGTCCTGACAAATGGCTTTTAAATTGCATGGTTGTGAATTACTCTAAGCACAATTCTTAAAAGGTTTATTTCTAGAATGTCTGATTTTTTGATTGATGAAGAATTACTCGCAGCCATCGATATGGGATCAAACAGTTTTCATTTGGCGATTGCCCGGGTGGATCATGGCGAAGTGAAAAAAGTCGCATCAATGTCAGAAAAGGTTCAGCTTGCTGCGGGACTGGATGAAAATAAAAATTTGACTGAAGCCGCACAGCAGCGCGGTTTGGCTTGTCTGGCCCGGTTTGTCGGACGTTTGGGCTCGGTACAACCAAACCGTTTACGGATTGTGGCAACCAACGCATTACGTCAAGCTAAAAATGGTCATGAATTTATTCAGAAAGCGGCTGAAATTTTACCAAAACCGATTGAAATTATTGCTGGTCGTGAAGAAGCGCGTCTAATTTATCTCGGTGTGTCACATACCATGGCCAATACTGGCCGTCGTCTAGTAGTCGATATTGGTGGTGGGTCAACTGAACTCATCATTGGGGAAGAATTTGAACCCATTCATACCGAATCTGTGCAGATGGGTTGTGTGACTTTTACCAAGAAATTCTTTGCTGATGGTGAAATCACCCATAAAGCCTTTGATAAGGCAGTGACTGCGGCACGTAAAGAAATTTCAGGCATTGCCAATACTTATAAATCTGCCGGTTGGGATGCAGTCGTTGGTTCGAGTGGTACGATCAAAGCCTGTCGCCAGATCTGTGTCAATATGGGCTGGAGCAATGATAAAGAACAGCTCACCCGTGAAGGTCTGGAAAAACTTAAAGATAAATTATTCAAATATAAGCATGTTTCGGACATGGAGTTTGAAGGTCTGAAAGATGACCGTCGTGCAGTTTTACCTGCAGGAATTGCCATTTTATATGCAGTATTTGATGTACTGAATATCCCACATCTGGTCTATTCAGATGGCGCATTGCGTGAAGGCGTGATGTATGACCTCTTGGGTCGTTTCAAGCATGAAGATATCCGTGATCGTTCTGTTCATGCCTTAATTGGTCGTTATAATGCCGATGCCAAACAGGCCGAACGTGTAGTGCAGACTGCGCAAAAACTGTTTGATGATGTGGCTGGTGATCTCGGCCTGTATAGTGAAGACAGTGATTTACTTCGTCGTGCAGCTTATTTGCATGAAATTGGTTTAGCGATCAGTCATAGTGGTTATCACCGCCACGGTGCCTATTTATTGCAACATTCTGACATTGCCGGTTTTTCGCAGGTAGATCAGAATTATTTGTCACATTTGGTCGCACACCATCGCCGTAAATTGCGCGCTGATGCCAAGCATGATGTGATGAAAGTCGGTGGAACTAAACTTTTACAGCTGTGTTTGCTGTTGCGTCTGGCGGTTTTGGTCAATCACAGTCGTAGTGATGAGATGCTTCCTGCCATTGAACTCAAGGTCAAGAATGCGCAACAATGGCAGCTCAGCATTTCTGGTGATGCCAAACAATGGCCATTGCTGATTGCTGAACTGCATGATGAACAGGTGCAGTTTAAAAATTGGGAGATCGAGCTCTCGGTTCAATCTGAACAATTTGTTAATTAATACCTTTATATATAGGGATGAAAACGGTTGACCTATGAAAAATAAAGCTACCCCATCAAAAGCATGGACGACAGTACAGATTGCTCGTCATCCGGAACGTCCACAATTTCTGGACTACGTAGGTGAAATATTCACTGAATTTGATGCTTTGCATGGCGACCGTCTCTATGGTGATGATGGCGCAATGATCGGTGGTCTGGCACGTTTTGATGGACAACCGGTGATGATCGTGGGTCAGCACCGTGGTCGTAGTACCCGTGAAAAATTACAGCATAATTTTGGCATGAGTAACCCGGAAGGTTACCGTAAAGCTCAGCGTCTGCTGGATATGGCGGAACGTTTTAATCTGCCAGTCTTCACCTTTATTGATACCATGGGTGCATACCCAGGTGTGGGTGCGGAAGAGCGTGGTCAGGCTGAAGCGATTGCGTCAAGTTTGGCACAACTTTCTAATCTGAAAGTACCTGTAATTGCTACAGTTTTGGGTGAAGGTGGTTCAGGTGGCGCACTCGGCATTGGTGTTGCGGATCGTGTAGTGATGCTTTCTCACAGTATTTATTCAGTGATTTCACCAGAAGGTTGTGCATCTATTCTGTGGAAAACCGCAGAAAAAGCAGAACAGGCCAGTGAAGCTTTGGCATTGACTGCTGAAAAATTACAGAAGATGGGCATTGTTGAATACGTCGTTGATGAAGGTGAAGGCGCACATCTGGATCCGGATGAAGTCATGTACCAACTGAAAGCAGTCCTGAAAGAAGCTTTAAATGAACTGCAAGCAATGGAACCACAAGCACGATGCGAAGCACGTTACCAACGTTTAATGAAGTTTGGCAGCGACAATTTAGGTCTGGCATCTTAAAGCAACTGCAGGAATTTCCTGCAGAAACAAAATTTCTAATCGGATGCAGTGGCGGCGTAGATTCTATGCTGTTGCTGCATCTGATGTTTTTTTTGTGTCCGGAAAAAATCCGCGCGATTTATGTTGATCATCAATTACAAAGTATCAGCAATGAATGGGGCGCTTTTGTCCAGCAACAGTGTCAGCAACTAAATATTCCTTGCATCATTCAGCCCGTCCATGTTGCCAGCGGCAATCTGGAATCACAGGCTCGCCAATCGCGGTATCAAGCTTATTTACAGCATCTTCAGCCCGATGAAATTCTGGTCTTAGCCCATCATCAGCAAGATCAAGCAGAAACTTTGATGTTGCGCTTACTTTCTGGTGCAGGGATTGATGGTCTGGCTGCCATGAAAGCGATCGATATACGGACAGATTTAACCATCTGGCGGCCACTGCTGGATATTTCTCGTGAGCAGATTTGCCAATGGGCAGCAGATTTAAATATCCAGAATATTGAAGATCCAACTAATCAGGATACTCATTATGACCGTGCCTGGGCACGTCAGGTGCTGTGGCCAGTCTTAAGTCATCGCTATCCGAAAATGCAGTCTGCCTTGGCTCGTACCAGTGAACTGATGCAGGATGCACAAAACATTCTGCAACAAGTATTAGAGCAGGATCTTAAACTCTGTGGTAACGCCGAAATTCTCGATCTATCTTCATTCTCAAGTTTATCCAAAGCACGGCAGCGTCAGTTACTCTCGGTCTGGATGAAAGGCGAGGGACAATATCGTCCCTCTCTGGACATGGTTGAGCGTGTACAGGCTGAAGTAATTGGAGCGAAACCAGATGCTCAAGCAGCGCTGCATTGGTCGGGTTATTACTATGTGCGTTATCAGCAGCAGTTGCATCGCCTAAAAGCTGAAGTTTATCTGGTTGACCAACAATCGACTGTAGCCGAACAGCAGATCATTTTACAGAATAAAGATCAGGTTCATCTTCCTTCTGGTCAATTCAGGATTCAAAGGGCTGAGATAGGATTATCTCCCACTTTATTAGGACAACCCTTGTATTTACGGCAACGGAAGGGGGGTGAAAAAATCCATCTCTATGGACGGGTGGGACACTGGCCGCTCAAAAAAGCTATTCAGGAAGCGCAAATATTTCCCTGGACTCGGCATACTATTCAAATATTAAGCACAGATAATGTTATGCTAGGCGTGTTTACACCTAAAGGATTTTGGTTAGCTCAATCTGCATATTGTGAAGCAGGGGGATGGCTACCCATTTCGGTTTCTTCAACTTTAGAATTCAACGACGAGCATTAAACATGAGTGCAGCTTTAAATTGTAATATTAGTTTTATTGGTGGCGGTAATATGGCTCAAGCCTTGATTGGCGGGCTGATTTCGCAGGGGTTGCCAGCAACGCGTATTACAGTTTCTGATCCGGTTGAGAAAGTACGCTCACTTCTTGCAGAAAAAGAAGTCAATGTCACCGATGATAATATTGCTGCTATTAAAGATGCGGATATCGTCCTGTTTGCAGTCAAACCACAGGTTTTAGCTGGTGTGTTAAAACCACTTCAAGGTTTACTTGATGGCAAGCTGGTGATTTCAATTGTTGCGGGTGCCGAGATTGTAACACTATCTGCGCTATTGGGTACTGATCGTATTGTCCGTGTGATGCCGAATACACCCGCATTGGTACAGACTGGTGCACATGGTTTATTTGCCAATGCAGAAGTTGGTAATGATGACCGTGAGCTGGCGAGTCAGGTTTTGGCTTCTACCGGTCTGACAATTTGGGTAAACTCAGAAGCTCAGATTGATGCCGTAACTGCAGTCTCTGGTTCAGGACCTGCTTACTTCTTCTATATGATGGAAAGCATGATTCGTGCAGGCAAGAATTTAGGTCTGGATGAAAAAGTAGCTACTGCATTGACATTGCAAACTGCTTTGGGGGCAGCGCAAATGGCGATCACCAGTTCGAATACACCGGCAGAGCTACGTAAGAATGTAACATCTCCGAATGGTACAACTCAGGCGGCATTGGAAGTGTTTGATCGCGCGCAGATTTCTCAGAATATTCAGGCAGCGCTTGCTGCTGCGCAAAAACGTAGTCAGGAACTGGCCCAAGAGCTCAGTGACAATAGCAAATAATCTATCAGTTTAATTTTTAGGAACGTTCAAGTATGGGTGCAAATTCTGCGCTAATTTTTGGCATTATCATTAACGTCGCGATTTTGCTCGTATTCTTCCGCTTTTTAATGCAATTAGCCGCGGTGAGTCCTTATAATCCTGTCGTTCTATCTACTGTCAAAGCGACTAAAATTGTAGATGTGTTTGGGCGTATTTTCCCAACTGCAGGTAAAGGCCGGGTGAATACTGCTGCACTGGCACTTTTGGTCGTGCTGTATTTGCTGAAAATTTTTGGCATCATGTATTTGTCTGGGGGAATGCCAAATGGTCCAATCCATTTGCTTATTCTAACCTTCGTTACCATGATGCAGGATTTGATCCGTTTCTGTCGTTACCTGATTTTTGCAACAATTATTTTGAGCTGGGTGGTGATGTTTACGCAATCCCGTTCACCTTATATTGAGGTAGTTCAGGAACTTGCAGAGCCATTATTGGCACCGTTCCGTCGTATCATGCCGAATATGGGAATGATCGATCTGTCTCCAATTCTGGCAATTTTGGCATTGATCGTAATTGAAATGATTATGAATCAGGTGGCAATTGTGTTGCTAACCGGTCTTTAATCAAACCCTAAAGAAAAAGGACGCTTAGGCGTCCTTTTTTATTTCAAGAAAATTCCCTCTCCTTGTAGGAGAGGGTTAGGGTGAGGTCTATAAATTTAAATAACCTCTATCCCAACCTTCCTCCTAAAAGGAGGAAGGAGCTTTAGTATTAATGCGCTTCATCCCAGTTCATGCCTTTACCGACTTCCACGACCAAAGGCACAGAGATTTCAATCACAGATTGCATCACTTCGGCCAGTTGAGGAGCCAGTTCATCTGCAATCGCTTCATCGACTTCAAATACCAATTCATCGTGCACTTGTAGCAGCATTTTGGCCTGATCTTTAGGTAGCATTTTATCAACCTCAATCATCGCCATTTTGATAATGTCTGCAGCTGAACCTTGTAATGGTGCATTAATCGCCGCACGTTCAGCGGCTTTGCGGACCATCATGTTACGGGCATCGATATCAGGTGTGTATAAACGGCGACCTAGAATAGTTTCAACGAAGCCTTGTTCCAATGCCACCTGACGGGTACGCTGCATATATTCATAAATTCCCGGATAGCGGCGGAAATACTGTTTGATATATTCCTGTGATTCCTGACGGGTGAAACCTAACTGACGGGTCAGACCAAATTCAGACATGCCATAGAGCAGACCGAAATTCACGGCTTTGGCCTGACGACGCTGATCATTGGTCACTTCTTCAAGCGGGATACCCAGAACTTCAGCTGCGGTACGGCGATGCACATCCTGTCCATGGTTAAAGGCATCTACTAGCGCATCATCCTGAGATAAATGTGCCATCAGACGCAATTCAATCTGTGAATAATCGGCTGCGAGTAAGACACGACCTTCAGGTGCAATAAAGGCCTTACGAATCTGACGTCCGATTTCCGCACGAATTGGAATGTTTTGCAGGTTTGGATCAGTAGACGATAAACGGCCAGTGGCTGTGAGTGCCTGATGATAACTGGTATGCACACGATGGGTTTCGTTATTGGCCTGTTTGCATAGACCATCGGTATAGGTACTTTTCAGTTTAGACAGACCGCGATATTCCAAAATCAGTTCAGCAATCGGGTGTTCCAGTTTTTCCAGTACACTTTCGCTGGTACTGTATTGACCGGTAGAGGTCTTTTTGCCACCTTTCAGGCCTAGTTTTTCAAATAGAACTTCACCGACCTGTTTTGGAGAGCTGACATTAAACGCTTCACCGGCTATTTCCGTGATCTGATTTTCTAGATTCTGCATGGTTTGAGCGAACTCACAACCGAGCTGATCCAGGAAAGCCAGATCCAGTCGGATGCCATTTTCTTCCATGCTGGTCAGCACACGCGCTACAGGCATTTCAATATTGTACAGAATATTGACCAGTTCAGGATAAGTCTGCAGCTTTTTGCTGAGTACTTCAAACAGGCGATAAGTCACATGCGCATCTTCTGCCGCATAATGCGCTGCAGTTTCGATCTCGATTTTATTGAAAGTTTTTTGTTTGGCGCCTTTACCCGCCACCTGTTCATAAGTGGTGGTTAAGTGGCTTAAGTACAGACGAGCCACATCATCCATACCGTGGCGAGTGGCAACTGAGTTCAATACATAAGAAGCCAGCATGGTATCAAAATACCAGCCCACCAGATGAATGCCGTGATTTTCCAGAACATGCGCATCATATTTCAGATGGTGGCCAATTTTCTGAATGGCTTCATTTTCTAGAATCGGTTTGATCTGAGCCAGAATTTCTTCACGATTGAGCTGTTCTGGCGCACCTTCATAATCATGTGCTAGCGGTACGTAATAGGCATCCTGGGCATCAAAAGCCACCGAAAAACCGACAATCTGTGCAATACGATAATCCAGACTGGTGGTTTCGGTGTCAAAAGCAAAGCGTTTTTCAGTGTTTAAACGTTCAAACAGCTTACTCCAATCTTCCTGAGTCAAGACGGTATGATAAGTCGCCTCTCCGAGCTGATCGTTATCACTGCTCAGTGTCGCCTGCTGCTCATCGGCTTCCTGAGGTTCAGGTGCTGCTTTGGCATTAATCGATTGAGTAGCTTGTTTATAATTACGGTTATTGGGATTATTTGGATGATCCAGTGATTGCAGCTGGTTACGGAATTCCAGTTCGGTATACAGATTACGCAAAGCTTCTACATTTGGATCCTGAAGTTTCAGGTCATCATAAGTGAAGCTTAAATCCAGATCGCAAATGATGCTGGCCAACTGATGATCCAGTGCAATGCCATCGGTATTGTCTTTAATATTCTGACCAACTTTACCTTTGATCTTGTCGACATTTTCCAGAATGCCACCAATCGAGCCATATTCATTGAGTAATTTGGCTGCAGTTTTCGCCCCAATCCCAGGCACACCCATAATACCGTCTGAGGCATCGCCCATCAGGGTCAGATAGTCAATGATCTGGTTTGGCCATACACCAAACTTTTCAAAAACCCCATCAACATCCATTGGTTTTTCTTTGAAACTGTCTTCCAGGGTCACTTTATCAGTCACCAGCTGTGCCATGTCTTTATCACCAGTCGAAATCAGCACCTGATGGCCTAAAGCTTCAGCACGTTTAGCCAGTGTACCAATAATGTCATCCGCTTCCGCACCTGGCAGCATATGCAGGGGAATGCCCAAAGCACGAATCAAGGCATGTAAGTATGGAATTTGCTGTGACAGTTCTTCCGGCATGCTCGGACGGTCACCTTTATAAATAGGTGATAGCTCGTGACGGAAAGTCGGTTCAGGCGTGTCGAAAATCACCGCCATATGGGTTGGCTGGGTACGGCGCATCAGTTTTTGAATAGCAGAAATCGCACCACGAATTGCATTGGTGTGCAGACCGGTTGACGTGGTTAATGGTGGTAGTGCATGAAAGGCACGAAATAAAAAGTAAGAGCCATCGACCAAGACAAATGGTGGCATGTAATCAATTCCTTATTCAAAAAACAGTTTTATTGTACGTGATTTTTACTGCACTCGCAGGAGCAAGTCGGTTTCTACAGCTTAGCGAATATCGGGTGAAGATGAAATAAGCAGTATAAGCTGTTGTATGATGACATGGTTAAGGAACGAGAACGAGAACGAGAAGAATGACGGCAGGGCAAAATGAATTGCGTATGATCTGGCTGATTAGTCTGGTAATTGTGGGAATAAGTGCATGGTATCTGGAATTGCAGATCGTGACTTATCTCACTGGTCTGGGTTTCCTGATCAGCGTGATGCAATATATCAGTGCCATTGAAGCGCCCGTGCGGGATCTGGCTGCACCGACGCAGGTGATTGTGCCAGCCAATTCTAAAATACCGCTATATATTTCTTCTATTATCGCCATTGTCGGAGGCGTGACTGAGCTCAACTGGCTGATGGGGATCGGCATTACCGCCTGGATTTTCTTTCTATTACGCTGGTTACAACGTTTGGAACGTAACATTGTCCAGTTGCAATCTCGTTACCGGTCAGCAGATCAGATACATCCAGAAATCACTCAACCCGATATTCCTTTACCCATTGCTGCTCAAGCTAGTCCAGAGCAACCACAATTGCTGGATCAGATCCAACAATGGATTTTTCGTGGAAATCCGGTTCTTAAAGCTGCGATCGCCATTTTGGTGATCGGAATCATTTTATTACTCCGTTTTGCGACAGAGCACTGGCAGCTGAGCTTGGCGGTGAAATTAGGACTGGTCGCTTTATCTGCTGTTGTTGTGACCGGATTGGGTTATACCCTGATCGCTAAAAACCGCAGTTTCGGTCTGGCACTGGAAGGCTTGGGATTAGGGGCACTATTTCTGACCTTGTTCTTTGCCTACTACAATCTGGTGATTGCCACGTTGCCACTGGCAGCTCTGGTGTTCTTGGTCATTTTAGCAATTACGCTGTACTTAAGCTTGAAACAGGAAAGTATTGAGCTGGCAGTTATGGCTTTATTCATTGCCTATCTGGCGCCGTTTACCTTGCCGACCCGAGATGCTTCTGCGGTTGAGTTCATCAGTTATTATCTGCTGATTAATATCGGCGTGCTGTTACTCAGCAGTTTGCGGCCTTGGAAAATCCTGAACCAGATTGCCTTTCTGGTCACAGTCATAGTAGGTGGGATGTATAGCCTGATTCATGGTCATACATACGAGCGTTATACCATGACCGCTCTGATTCTGGCACATAGTGCGGTATTCATCTGGCTGGGCTTTCGTTTTAGCCAGTTACTGGCTCGGCAGGATCTTTCGCGTTTTCGTTTAAAACCGGTTCTGGATCTTGTCCTGATTTTTGCTGCACCGATTACCGCATATATTTTCCTGTATCTGATTCATTTCAATCAGCCTGATCAGAAGCTTTGGCAAGCCGGGCTTAGTCTGTTATTTGCTGGGATATTTGCAATCTGTTGGACTTTAGTGCGTCGTAGAGAAAGTATTCAGGTCATTTCCCAAAGTTATCTCAGCTTGATGCTGATCTTTCTGGCTTTGGTTCCACCCATTTTATTGACAGAGCAGTGGAGCGTAGTGGGTTGGGCGGTTGAAGGAGCACTGATTTATCTCTGGGCATTGGAAAAGAATATTCGGGTTGCGCATTATCTGAGTATGGGACTGCTGATCATGGCAGGCTTCAGTAGTGTTTACTATCTGATTGAGCTTAATCCCACACCGCGGAAAATTTTCTGGATTCTCAGCTTCTGTTATGTCGCCGTCGTCTTCCTGAGTCAGCTTAAAGCCAAATACCGCCAGCAGCTCAATAGTTTAAGTATCAGTTTTCTGAGCACTCTCAGTTTTGCTGCGACCCTGATGTTGTTTGCCTTGCTTGAAGATGAGTTCGCTCATGAGCAGGCCTATATTTATAGTTTATTCAGTCTTGCACTGGGTTATACGGTTCTAAGTGAAATCATACAGCGCAAGCATCAGGAATGGTGCTGGTTATTGCCAAAATGGAGCGGTCTTACGCCATTGGTGATCATTGCGATTTTGCTGGCTGTTGATTATAGCGAAAATGGGATTCTGGTCTGGCCAAGTGCTTTGGAGCGTGGAATCTTTGCACTTTCATCATTATTGCTGGCTGCTTTATGGTTAAGACCGGTGAAAGGAATTGATTTATCCAAAGAGTGGATGAGCTTTGGGGTATTTGCCAGCCTGACTTTGGCTAGTGTATGCCTAATACCGAGCATGCCTTATCTCAGTATGGTAATTCTGCCTTTGGTATTCTGGTTCTGGTGTTATCGACGAAAAGAAAATTCAGAGTGGCGCTTACTCTGGCAGAGTAAAAACTGCTTAGTGTTAATGGGAGCTTGGTTAATATGCTCACAGCTGTTTAACCAGCAAGCTTTCCAATATTACTGGTTACCTCTATTCAATCCATTTGATCTGATCAGTCTGGCCATGCTTGCCAGTTTCCTGTGGATGCTGTTGCAGCAGATTCGGGCAGGACACGATCGCGGGATGATGTCGGTACTGATGGTACTAAGCCTGTTATGGCTGTCGAGCTATATTGTATTACGGGCCTTACATATCTATCTGCAAACACCATTCAATAGCCTGGAATTGTGGAGTAATGCCACAGTACAGTTAAGCCTGACGATTCTTTGGGTATTGCTGGCCTGGGCGACTATGTGGACGGCTACGCTAAAAAGGCTTAAACCGATGTGGATTTTAGGAGGCAGTATTCTGGTAATCGTCAGCTTGAAGCTGGTGTTATTCGACTTATCTCATACCGGTACACTGACACGTGTGATTTCATTCTTGCTGGCCGGTGGGGTCATGCTACTGATTGCGTATATAGCACCAATGCCGGATGGGGAGAAAAGGGTTTGAATCTAAATTACTCGATTTGAGCGTTAATTTAATCTCCCCAAACCCTGAACGAGCTTAAAGCACTGCTTTAAGCGATATGTAAAAGAAAGACAGGCTTTTTATGACAGTTCCTCCCTTAGTAAAGGGAGGTGAGGAGTGATTTAGAAAAAGTTATTTTAAATCCGGCTTTCTCTTCAGCTCCTTCTCATTGGCATATTGATCAACGTCTTCATTTTCCAGTGGGCGAGCCAGTGGATGATCAACAAAGCCCATTTTCGGTACCGGAATTTCAATCTGGTTATCGAGAAAGCCATTTCGAATCCGTTCCTGCATTTCATCACGGACTTTCAGATAATTTTCCTGCTGACACCAAATCGCAAACAAAAGTTCAATCGAAGATTCACGGAAGGCGGTGACTGTGACTGCAGGCTTTGGATCGGCCAGAACCAGTGGATATTTATTGGCAACATCAAGCAGTACTTCACGCACCTTGATGATGTCTTCATGGAAATTAATAGCCAAGGTAATCGGAATACGCCGGATTGGAAACTTGGACAAGTTGTGTACCGGAGCCCGAATCAGTTGTTCGTTCGGCAAGCGTACATAAATATTGTCTTGGGTAAGTAGTTTAACCGAGAGCAGATCAATCGAAATCACTTCACCTTCAACGGTATGTCCACGAATCAGTGTAATCTGAATGGTATCACCTACTTCAAAAGATCCTTCACCAATCAGGAAGATACCGCTGATCAGGTTGGATGCAGAGGTTTGGGATGCGAAACCCAGTGCGACGGTTAAAATACCTGCTGCACCGAGAAAGACACTGAGTTTAAATCCGGCTTCCTTCAAACTCGCCATCACAAACAGCAGGAAAATAAAGTAGAAAATCCCGCGGCGCCAGACCATTTGCTGATGCGCATTAAAGCGTATACCAATAGTACGGATAAAAGCATTCGAAAAAAAACGTGCGATCAGGAAACCAATAAAACACAGCACAACCGCGACGACGATTTCAGTCAGGCGATCGGTATTAATATTGGTAAATACTCCCTTGAGACTGTTGGTGACTTCGGTTGGAATATTCGAATTTGGCATCACACGCTCTTAGAAAAATGAATCAAACATATTAAATAAATTTCCCGCCGGATCACGCGGTGGGTGTAAATAATCCACTTCACCCGCATTGGGCGGGGTACGGTTTTCCACCCGGATCCGGGGTGGGCGATCCAGACCTTCATGCAAAACCTTAATCTGCGAGGTCCACAGACGTTCAGTGCTGGCACTATAAAAGAGAGGCAATGCAGGTACTGGAACATTCATCCGATCGAAACGCAGTTGCTGCTGACTGGTATTATGAAACTCAATTGGAGTCACAGCACGGAATGCACGAGGACGTAATTGTTGCAATTCAGTCCGGCCATCGACTGCGGTAGCATAGCAAATTTCACCGGAACGATGATTGGGTCCAAACCAGGTATCTTTCGGTAAAATCACTGGAAGATCAAAAATCGGTTCACGTTGACCTTCGACAAAACCGGCAATCCATAGCGGGGTGCTAATATAGAGCGTTCCACGTTGACCGGCCGGAATATAAATTGGATCAACCGGTTTAATCACCACTGAGCGATTCGCCAGACGAGGCATAAGCTGTAACTTGCTTTGGGTAGATTTGAACATATAGCGTTCAATTTTCACCGGGGTCGGGAATGCAAATAGTGGATCACTAATCTGATGCCATTGCTGTTCATAATCGTACTGCACCGTCGGACGATAATATTCCAGTCGCCATTCTTGCAAGCCTCGGGTCAAACGAAACAGCAGAGAGCCAAATTGCCAGGCCTTGGACTCGTTAATTTCAAAACTTTGCTCTCCCCACCATTGAATTCTGGGAGACTGCAGGTTTAATTCCTCTTGATCTTGCGGCAATGTTGGCATCCTTTCTTGCTAAATCTTTGAAAACATACTTCACGCTGTCATATGCTTAGAGTACACTCAATTTAAATTTTTTCATCATTATTATAATCTGCGATGCAAGTACTGAAACAATTACAAATCCCGTATAGCTTTGCGAAACGTCATGGTGTGCTATTGCGTTATGAGGGAGATCAGGCTTTTATTGTCCGTCGTGACAATACATCTATGCTTGCATTACAGGAAGCACGCCGTTTGCTGGGTCATCCGGCCCAGTATCAACATTGTACAGAACAAGAATTCAATCAGTTACTCAGTTCCAGTTTTGCCGGCGATAGTGGTGAGTCACAGCAGGTCGCGGCTGGTCTGGAAGATCACCCGGATTTATTAAGCCTTGCTGATTCGGTCCCTGAAGCCGAAGATCTGATGGATCAGGAGGATGATGCGCCTATTGTCCGTCTGATCAATGCCTTGTTGTCTGAAGCAATCCGGGTTGGAGCTTCAGATATTCATGTGGAATCTTTCGAAAAACGACTTTCCGTACGCTTGCGTGTCGATGGGCAGTTGCGTGAAATTGTGCAGCCACGTCGTGAGCTGGCGCCATTACTGGTATCACGGATCAAGGTGATGGCCAAGCTGGACATTGCAGAAAAACGTATTCCTCAGGATGGACGTATTTCCTTGCGTCTGGCAGGGCGTGAAGTCGATGTCCGTGTTTCAACCTTGCCATCCTCTTATGGGGAGCGGGTGGTGATGCGATTGCTAGACAAACAGGCTGGCCGTCTAAATATGACTCATCTGGGCTTGATGAATAACGATTATGATCGACTCAAGACCCTGGTGCATCGTCCTCATGGCATTATTCTGGTGACTGGACCTACCGGTTCGGGTAAGACCACTACCTTATATGCAGCACTTTCTGATCTAAATGATGGTTCCAAAAATATCCTGACGGCTGAAGATCCGGTGGAATATCAGTTAGAAGGGATTGGTCAGACCCAGGTAAATACCAAAGTCGATATGACTTTTGCCCGTGCATTAAAAGCTATGCTGCGTCAGGATCCGGATGTGGTGATGGTGGGGGAAATCCGTGATCTGGAAACCGCGGAAATTGCAGTTCAAGCCTCACTGACGGGTCACCTGGTATTGTCAACGCTGCATACCAATACTGCGATTGGTGCAGTGACCCGTTTAAAAGACATGGGAATTGAGCCATTCTTGCTATCCAGCTCCTTAATTGGGGTAGTTGCTCAGCGTCTGGTACGTACCTTATGTCCGCATTGTGCGACCTGGAAGGATGCGGATGCATTTGAAAAGAATCTGTTTGAACATATTGAGCATCCACAGGATTTAAGATTACCTCAACCGCACGGTTGTGAACGGTGTGGTAATACCGGCTTTAGTGGACGTACCGCCATTTATGAAATTGTACCGGTTGATGAGCATATGCGCCGTCTGATTCATGGTAATGCGGCTGAATATGAGCTGGAAACCTATGCACGTCAGCAATCTGGTTCAATTCGCGATGATGGTTTACGTAAAGTGCTGGCTGGAAAAACCACGATTGAAGAAGTTTTGCGTGTAACCAATGAGGCGGCAGAGTAAATTTTTATTCGATGGGATAGGAAGGCACAGTTTTCTTAAGTAAATATCTCAAGTGATCATTTTTCTATGAAATAGCACAAAGTAATTTTGATTAAAATTTTATAAGAATAATCAGCTCTATCCTGAAATGACTTCTGATTTTTCAGGATAGAGAGTGGAATGCTTATGTAGACTTAGGTGATGACATTCAAAGTAACATCAATATTGTTTCGGGTTGCATTTGAATAAGGACAAACGATGTGTGCGGCATCGACCAGCTTTTGAGCTTCGTCCTGTTCCATTCCTTCTAAATGAATATTTAAAGTCACTTCAATGCCAAAACCGGTAGGAATCGGACCAATGCCAACTTCACCTTCAATATAGGCATCTTTGCTAATATTGATTTTATCCCGGTTGGCAACAAACTTCATGGCACCTAAAAAACAGGCTGAATAACCTGCAGCGAACAATTGTTCAGGATTGGTCCCGCCACCTGGGCCACCCATTTCCTTGGGCACTGCCAGTTTCACATCCAGAATCTGATCGTCAGAGGTTGCACGGCCATCTCGACCGCCTGTAGCTTTGGCACGTGCGGTATATACTGCTTTTTCTAATGACATGAGAGTATTTCCTGCTTGTTCTTTTATGGAACTTCTATGCTCCATAATTTCTAGGGAAGAATAAGCAGGGATTTTGTTAATTTATGCAAGCGAATGAGAATGCGGTAAAAAGTCTGACTTAAGAGAACTTTAGTAGCTTGCGATGCTGCATGAGTGGCATAGACTCACGCACTTTGGCCTGCCCAGTCAAATCAAAATCAACCGTAATAATCTGTGCGCCTTCCGCATGCACCATATCGAGAAGTTGACCACGGCTGTTTGTGGCAGCGGCATGTCCCCAAGTTTGACGTTTTTCACCATGCCAACCCTGTTGAGCAGCACCGAGAACTGTGCATTGGGTATCCATAGCACGTGCTTGCAATAATAATTGCCAGTGCATTTGGCCAGTGGTGTAAGTAAAGGCAGATGGCGCAGTTAAAATATTCGCGCCTTGGGCACGTAAATGAAGCGCAAGTTCAGGAAAACGCAGGTCATAGCAGACCATCATACCGATATTGCCAAAAGGTGTTTTCGCAACAACAACATCGGTACCTGGTTCAAAGAATTGGGATTCCTGATAGCCACCAACAGCATCACCAACCTGTACATCAAAGAGGTGAATCTTGTCATAGCGGGCTTCAGTTTTTTCAGGGCTGATACACAGACTCACGGTTCGAACCCGACCATCTTCAATAATCGAACCATCAGGACGATAAGGGCAGGGTAATGTCCCTGCGATAATCCAGATCTGATATTGATGAGCCAATTGTTCCAAGCGTTGTTGAATGCTCTCGAACTGAGCAGCAGTTTCGCGCTGCTTACCAGCAGCAAAACAGACGAAATTTTCAGGAAAGACAATAAGTTCAGCGCCTTTTGCTTTACTTTGTTGAATTAATGATTCGATGGTTATGAAATTTTGCTCAATTTCATTCTGGGAATTCATCTGTGCAACAGAAAGTAAGGTCATAGGGATTCCTTATTGTGTATTCATACCTTTTGTTCAGACACTTGATCTAGATTATCTTGTTCTTTTTGCAACTGTTTGACCAAGGGCTCAAACATATTCTGGTTGCTCTGATTTAACCGCATTAAAGTCTTATGTGCATCTAGAACAGTTTTCAGCATTGCCTGATGCGTCACATGTTCTTCCATCAGTTTACGCGTACATACATTTGAATCACCGCAGTAATCCAAAATGACAAAAACCTGCCCCAAGCCCATACTGTTGGCCAGAGTCGTGATATCAGAGTTAGTTGACAACATCACCGCCTGGATCTTATGGAGCTGCTTAAGTTTAAGTCCTAATTTTGCTAGGACACCCAGTACAGTGCTGTCAATAAAGCTGGTTTCAGTCAGATCAACAATTGCGCCAACAACGTTGTCCTGCTGCTCAAGTTTGTTCAGTAATTTGTCTAGACTAATACAAGATTGGGCCCGCACTTCGCCGATAAGCTTAAAAATATGCGTTCCATTCAAGCTTGCATATTCAACATGACCTGTTGACATATAAATGCCATTTGCAGAGAAGGATATTAAATTATCCCATAGGGTCTATAGATACTCAAGTAGCTGAAAGTCGCAATCAAATTAAGTGCTTATAAAGCTTGTGATTATACTGCTATTTCACTCTTATAAAGCTGAGAATGGCAATATCGTCGGCGACATGTTCGGGTGCTTCGAAAGATTCGTTCTGTAAGTGATGCAATAATTGGGAAAATTGTTCATTCAGACCGCCGCTAAACGGTTCCAATGCCCCATCTGAACAGATAATGAAACGTGCATTGCGGCTGAGGATATATTCATTTTCTTCTACCTCAAGATCTTCAGTGAGGCCAAGAGGAAAGCTGCTGGATGACAGGATTTTTGGTTCCTGATTCGGTTCAAAGATAATCGGAGGAGGATAGTGGCCAGCACTGGACCATTTCAAAACATGGCTTTCCAGGTTCAGAATTCCGGCAATCATGGTGATATGCTTTTCGATATTTTCCTGAACCAGCATCCCGTTCAGCTTCTTGATCAGCTCACGAGGTGTTTTCGAACGTCCATGAAAGGCTGCCATCCAGGACGTTAATAAACTGCTGGTAACGCCATGACCAGAAACATCTGCAAGATAGAAAATGACTTCTTTATCGCTGATTTTCCAGTAATCGTACCAATCGCCAGATAAATAGGCAGAAGGCTGAAAATAGGTTTCAACCGCATAATTGGTCAATTCAATTTCATTCGGTAGCAAACGTTTTTGTAACTCTGCCGCTGAAGGAAGATCACGACTATCCTGATTACGCTTATATTGCGCATCAATTTTTTGTAATGCGATATCGGGTTGTTCAGGCAGTTTATTCCAGATCCAGCCTGCCAAAGCGCCTTGTTCCCAAGCTTGTGCCAAGGCTGTTCCTTCATTTTTCAGCGCTAATACTACAGTCGGAAGGTTCCACTTGTATTTCAGATAATCATGTACATCTGCAATGGCAATAATCGTTGCATCGTACAACTCGTGATCTTCCAGCTTGATTACTTGAACATGCGGAAGCTTCTCAAGCACTTGATCTAAATAAGGAATATCGCGAGTAGGTTGAATGAAATACATAGACAGGTAGTTCGATCCTGGAATGAGTTATAAGATGTACTATAACAAGCAAATGATTGCTAGCGAAAAGTTTTCGCTAGCAAATCAACATTGAGCTTTGGTTTCAAAGGTCATCACTAGAAGATTCAGTCTCATTTTCATCGAAAGATTCATCCTCAAGATTTTCATCATCAAAGTCATCTTCAAGGAATAAAGATTCCTGTTCCAGACCTTTTTTCTGGGCGATCATATAATTAGTGCGTTGCAAATAAATATCGCGAATTTGTGCATAACGATCACCTGTTAACACACCTTCAATATCAAGTAATTCTGCACGATTATCAATTGCACGCCAGAATTGATCACCCCAATACAAGCCTTCATCATCTTCAAGAATATATTTCTGTGGACGGGTCTGGCTATCGACTGCCATACCGAAAGTATCACGCACAGAACTTGGGCCCAGGAACGGTAACATCACATAAGGGCCAGAAGGTACACCATAATAACCTAGTGTGATCCCGAACTTTTCATCTTCATGATCCAGTCCCAGACGCCGGGCAGGATCTGCCAGACCTAAAGTGGTTAAAGTATTAATGGTAAAACGACCCAAAGATTTTGCTGCACGAGCAGGCCGGCCCTGAATCAACTGGTTTACCGCATTCCATGGTTCACCTAAATTGCTACGGAACTGGGTATAGCTGCCGCGCACATCTTGAGGAACCTTTTCCTGATACTGAACCGCAATGGGGCGAACGACTGCCTGATCGATTGCATCATTAAATTGATAGACCTTTCTATTCCAGCCCTGGAAAGGATCTTTAACTTCTTCAGCCTGTGCGGCACTAGCATCGACTTTTAGCTGGGTTTGCAGATGACTCACCTTGGAAGATATTTTTTCTCTGAGTGGAACCGTAGCAGTAGTAGCAGAAGATTCAGTTTCTATTTCAGTCTGTTCAGCCTGAGTAGTGTCTTCAGCAAAAATTAATGGGCTAGAGGCCAAAGAAAATAAGCATAAAGATAAATAAATAGAGCGATGCATAAGGAAACCCCAAAGCCTTGTTCTGAGTATAGTGGCGTTGTTTAACCCGGAATAATAAACTGTATTACTAGGAATAGGCGTAATTTAAGCAAAATTGTATAATAAATGAATAAAAACTTCATAAAAGGCTAAAAAATAGACATGCGGTAAGATTTATTTGAAAAAGGTATTGCAAGCCCCCTGAAATACTGTAGAATGCACATCCATCGGCGGTGATGAAGATTAAAACTTCTGATAAAACAGTAACTTAGAATGAGATGGTTGAGTTAGGTTTTAGAAAGAAAGTTTAAAAATAATTTTCATTACTGGTTGACTTTCTAGAGATAGAGAGTAATATAGCCGACCTAGCTTGCTACTGACGAAGTAGCAAGAAGATCATTAAGA